>CAJMRV010000006.1 GCA_905215795.1 uncultured bacterium
CTTCTCCGCGGGGTCCTGCCGGAGGGGCGATCGCGTCGGCAAGAGGGCGGTTGGAATGGGCGTCCGCCCATTGTTTTTTGCCTGTGCGTTCCGCAAGGCACCCCGCCGGCACGGTCGACGGCCCCGGTCCCGAGGGACCCGGAGGGCCGGCCCGGCACCGCGGTGATGCACCGGAACGCCCACATACACAAGGGAAATTGTCATACATGCCGAATTCCGCCACGCTCAATGAGCTCGTCATCCGCACCGTCGAGGGCATGGGTTACGAGTTCGTTGATGTTGAGCGCCTTGCTCAAGGTTTGGTCCGTGTCACGATCGATACCGAAAACGAAGGGGGGATCACGCTCGAGGACTGCGAACTCGTGAGCAACCAGCTCACCCATCTGTTCACCGTCGAGAACATCCCCTACGAACGCCTGGAGGTTTCCTCCCCGGGCGTCGAACGCCCCCTGCTGCGCGCCCGCGACTGGGCCCGCTTCAGCGGCGAACTCGCCCGCGTGGAGCTCTTCGCTCCGATGCTCGCCGAGGGCTTCCCCGAAGCCGGCCGCCGCAAGCTCGAGGGCCGCATTGTTTCGATCGAAGGCGAGAGCGGCGAGGAGAAGATCACGTTCGACTACTTCAAGGTCAACGTGCTCCGCACGCCCGGCGAGGCGAGCCTCCGCAGCCGTCGCCGCGCCGGTGACGACGAACCCCCCGTCCGCGTCGTGTTCCCCCTTGCTGATGTGGACCGCGCCCATCTGATTGCCCAATTGAATTTCAAAGGTTGAAAAATGAATCCTCGTGAAATGCTCGAGCTCGTCGACGTCCTGGCGAGCGAAAAGAATGTTGATAAGGAAGTCGTCTTCGGCGTGCTCGAAGCGGCCCTGTCGAGCGCCGTCAAGAAGGCGCAGTTCCCGGGCCTCGACGCCAACGTCGAGGTGACGATCGACCACGTGACCGGCCAGTTCCTCGTGAACCGCATCTGGGAGGTCGTGCCCGACGAGGCCGGCCTGCAGAACCCGGACCGCGAGGAGATGTACTCCGACGTCGTCGACGAATACCCGGACATCCAGCCCGGCGACACGATCGTGCGCCGCGTCGAGGACCTCGACGTGGACGCCACCGGCCGCCGCTTCGCCCAGGACGCCAAGCAGGTCATCCTGCAGCGCCTGCGCGACGCCGAACGCGAACAGATCCTCAAGGAGTTCCTCGAGAACCATGAGAGCATCGTCTCGGGCACCGTCAAGCGCATCGACAAGGGCGACGCGATCGTCGAGATCGGCCGTCTGGAGGCCCGCCTCCCGCGCAACCAGATGATCCCCCGCGAGAACCTGCGCACGGGCGACCGCGTCCGCGCCTACTTCGACGAGGTCCGCGAGACCCCGCGCGGCAAGCAGGCCTTCCTGAGCCGCACCTCCCCGGAATTCCTCAAGAAGCTCTTCGAGCTCGAGGTTCCGGAGATTGAAGAGGGCCTCCTCGAGATCAAGTCCGCCGCCCGCGACCCCGGCCTGCGCGCCAAGATCGCCGTGGTGAGCAAGGATCCCCGCATCGACCCGATCGGCACCTGCGTCGGCATGCGCGGTTCGCGCGTCAACGCCGTCACGAGCGAGCTCGGCGGCGAACGCTGCGACATCGTCCACTGGAACGAGGACCCGGCTCAGTTCGTGGTCTCCGCCCTCGAACCCGCCAAGGTCCGCTCGATCGTCATGATCGAGGACACCAACACGATGGAGGTCGTCGTCGACGAATCCAACCTCGCCGTGGCCATCGGCCGCGGTGGTCAGAACGTCCGCCTCGCCTCCGAACTGACGGGCTGGCAGATCGACATCATGACCGAAGAGGAAGCCAGCGAGAAGCGTGACGAGGAAGTCGCCCGCATCCGCACCCAGTTCATGGAGAACCTCGACATCGACGAGGCCGCCGCCGACGTCCTCATCAACGAGGGCTTCTCCTCGATCGAGGAGATCGCCTACGTGCCGGAAAAGGAACTCTTCGCGATCGAGGCCTTCGACCAGGCCACCATCGAGGAGCTCCGCCAGCGCGCCCGCAACAAGCTGCTCGCCGACGCGATCACCCGCGAGGAGAACCTGCGCAAGGTCGACGAGAAGTTCCTCGGCCTCGAGGGCATGGACAACGACCTCGCCAGCCTGCTCGTCTCCAAGGGCGTCGCCACGGTCGACGACCTCGCCGAGCTCTCCACGTTCGACCTCGTCTCCCTCACGGAGATCGACGAGGCCCGCGCCGAGAAGCTCATCATGGACGCCCGCAAGGACTGGTTCGCCGAGGAAGGCGAAGGGGAAGAGAAGGCCGAGTGATCGGCAGGAAGGGACCCGGGCGGCGTGAAGGCGCCGCTCCTTCCCGGAACGCGCCCGTGAGGGCCGCCTTCCAGGGTCCGATTTGAACAACACGGCTTTTCTGCGGCGCGGGACCGCGCCGGAGGCCTTTTGGAAAAGGCGCTCCGCTCCGGTCCGGCCTCGGGGAATCCGTAGGCCCGCCGGGATCCGTTCCGGCGGGCGAGAAGAAGGATGGGCCGGACCCCCGAAGCGGGTCCGCTCGCCCACGCAGAAAAGCAGATGAGGAAGGACTCCCCGGTGCGTCCGGGAGCCGCGGGGCATGGCCGGCGTTCCGCCGGAAGCCTCCGGAGTGCGGTGAGTCCGCTCCGGGGCGCGGCGTTGCAACCCCGCCCCGCATGCAGGTTCTCCGACGCGATGGAGTCCGCCCTCTGAAAAATAAGGAGTCACCCATGGATAGTAAAACGGTCAGTGAATTCGCCAGCGAATTGAACGTCCCCGTCAAGACGCTGCTCAGCCAGCTCAAGGCGGCCGGCGTCGACAAGAAGAGCGGCGAGGACGCATTGAGCGAGGGCGACAAGTCCAGGCTGCTCGACAGCCTGCACGGCAAGCGCACGCAGAACGCGCAGCGCAAGATCACCGTGACCCACAAGGAACAGACCGTCGTCCGTCAGAAGGACAGCTCGGGCCGCGCGCACGCCATTCCGGTGGAGAAGCGCCGCACCCGCGTGTTCGTCAAGAACAACCCTCAGATCAACGAAACGCTTCAGGCCCAGGCTCAGGAAGAGCTTGCCCGCCGTGAAGCGCAGGCGCGTGAAGAGGTCCTCCTTCGTGAGAAGAAGGAAGCCGAGGAACGCGAGGCGGCCCGCGTTCGCGAGGAACAGGAACGTCGTGAGCGCGAACAGCGCGAGCGCGAGGAGGCCGAGCGTCAAGCCGCTCAGGTCAAGGCCGAAGCCGCCAAACGTGAGGCCGAAGAGGCCCGTCGTCGAGAGGAAGCATTGAAGAAAGAACAACCCAAGCAAGCCGATCAGGCCGCCCAAAAGGCTTCGCCCGATGCGGACGAAGCACGCAAGAAGCGTCTTGAACAGGAAGCCCACCGAAAGGCCCGCCGTGAGAAGGCGCGCCGCGAGGCCGAACTCGAGGCCCGTCAGATCCGCGCCATGATGGAGCGCAAGCCCGGCGTGATGACGGCCAAGAAGGCCAAGCCCGAGGAACCGGCGGCTCAGGAAGAGCCCAAGGCCCAGGCCAAGCCCGAGAAGAAGGGCCGTCCCAAGAAGGAGGCTCCGCGCACCGACGCCGCTCCCGCTTCCGAAGAGAAGAAGACGCGTGCCGAGAAGAAGGGCAGGAAGGGTTCCAACCGCGACTGGGAGGAAAACAACCGTGGCCGCCGCGGCATGAAGACCCGCGGTGACGAGGACGGTGGACAGGGTGGATGGCGCACGGCCCGCGGCCGCAAGAGCCAGGACCGCCGCCGTCGCAACGAGCCCCAGCAGCCCGTCGTCCAGGAACCCGTCGTCCGCGACGTCGAGGTGCCCGAGGCCATCTCCGTGGGCGACCTCGCCCACAAGATGAGCGTCAAGGCCACCGAAGTGATCAAGACCCTCATGAAGATGGGCCAGATGGTCACCATCAACCAGATGCTCGACCAGGACACCGCGATGCTCGTCGTCGAGGAGATGGGTCACAACGCCATGGCCGCCAAGCCCGACGATCCCGAAGAGATCATCCGCGAGCTCCAGGGCGAGAACAACGCCCCGCTGCTCCCGCGTCCCCCGGTCGTCACGATCATGGGCCACGTCGACCACGGCAAGACCTCGCTTCTGGACTACATCCGACGCGCCAAGGTCGCCTCCGGCGAAGCCGGCGGCATCACCCAGCACATCGGTGCCTACCACGTCAAGACGCCCCGCGGCATCGTGACGTTCCTCGACACCCCGGGCCATGAGGCCTTCACGGCCATGCGCGCCCGCGGCGCCCAGTCCACCGACATCGTCATTCTGGTCGTTGCGGCCGACGACGGCGTGATGCCCCAGACCAAGGAGGCCATCTCGCACGCCCGCGCCGCCGGTGTTCCGCTCGTCGTGGCGATCAACAAGATCGACAAGCCCGAAGCGAACCCCGAACGCGTCAAGCAGGAACTCGTCGCCAACGACGTCATGCCCGAGGAATGGGGCGGCGACGTCCCGTTCTGCCCGGTCTCCGCGAAGACGGGCCAGGGCGTCGACGAACTCCTCGAGAACGTCCTCCTGCAGGCCGAGATGCTCGAACTCAAGGCGCCGGTCGAAGGCCCCGCCCAGGGCATCGTGATCGAATCACGCCTCGACAAGGGCCGCGGTCCGGTCGCCTCCCTCCTGATCCGCGCCGGCACGCTCAACCGCGGCGACGTGGTCCTCGTGGGCACGGAATTCGGCCGTGTGCGCGCCATGATCAACGAACTCGGCAAGG
This sequence comes from uncultured bacterium, assembly GCA_905215795.1. Classification (GTDB taxonomy): domain Bacteria; phylum Pseudomonadota; class Gammaproteobacteria; order Burkholderiales; family Burkholderiaceae_F; genus Sutterella. The sequence continues at coordinate 4,716 of CAJMRV010000006.1, forward strand.
CCCAGCAGTCCGCCGGTCCGTCGATCCCGGTCGAGATCCAGGGGCTCTCGGGTGTTCCGAGCGCCGGTGACGAGATGATCGTCCTCGACGACGAACGCAAGGCCCGCGAAATCTCCGACTTCCGCAAGACCAAGGAACGCGAAGCCAAGCTCACCAAGCAGCACCAGCTCAAGCTCGACTCGCTCTTCAGCGAGGCCGGCAAGGAAGGCGAACTCAAGATCCTCCCGCTCATCATCAAGGCCGACGTCCAGGGCTCCCAGGAAGCCCTGATCCACGCCCTCATGCAGTTGAGCACCGAGGAGGTCTCCGTGCAGGTGGTCCATGCGGCCGTCGGCGGCATCAGCGAGTCCGACATCAACCTCGCCGCCGCCTCCAACGCCGTCGTGCTGGGCTTCAACGTCCGCGCCGACGCGCAGGCCCGCAAGGTCGCCGAGAACGAAGGCATCGACATCCGCTACTACAACATCATCTACGACGCCGTCGACGACGTGAAGGCGGCCCTGGGCGGCATGCTCAAGCCCGAACGCCGCGAAACCACGCTCGGCCTCGTCGAGATCCGCCAGATCATCCGCGTCCCGAAGGTCGGCAACATCGCCGGCTGCCGCGTGCTCGAAGGTCTGGTCAGGCGCAGTGCCTCCGTGCGTCTGCTCCGCGACAACGTCGTCATCTGGACGGGCGAGCTCGCCAGCCTGAAGCACTTCAAGGACGACGTCCGCGAAGTCAAGGCCGGCAACGAGTGCGGCCTCTCGTTGAAGAATTACGAGGACATCCGCGAACTCGACCAGCTCGAAGTGTTCGAAGTCACGGAAGTGGCCCGCACGCTCTGATGAATGACACGGCCCCGGCCCCCCTCCCCATCGGGATGGGGGCCGACGGCCCATCGATGGAGACTTTCTGATGAAAGCCAAGAAACCGGGTCGCGCCCAGCGCGTGGCCGATCAAATCGCCCGCGACCTCGCCGAGCTGATCCCGACGGAGGTCCGTGACCCCCGCGTGGGGCTCGTGACGCTCACCGGGTGCGAGATCACGCCCGACTACGCCCACGCCAAGGTCTTTTTCACGGTCCTCGGCGTCGACGAGACGACCTGCACGGAAGGCCTCAACGCCGCGGCGGGCATGCTCCGCAACCACCTCTTCAAGAAGCTCCGCATCCACACGGTCCCGACGCTGCACTTCGTGCACGACGACAGCGTGGAGCGCGGCTTTGAAATGGACGCCCTCATCCGTCAGGCGATGGACGAGACGCGCCGCAGCGAAGGGAACTGAGAAGTGGCCCGACGCGGAGATAAAATCGACGGCGTGATGCTCTTCGACAAGCCCGAGGGCATGTCGAGCAACCGCGCCCTCCAGACCGTGCGCCGCCTGATCAACGCGGAGAAGGCGGGCCACACCGGCACGCTCGATCCGATGGCCACGGGGCTTCTGCCGCTTTGCTTCGGCAACGCCACCAAGTACTCGGCCGACCTCCTGCACGCCGACAAGGGCTACGCGGCCCGCGTCAGGCTCGGGGTGGAGACCGAGACGGGCGACGCCGAGGGCGCCGTCGTCAGGACGACGCCCGTGCCCGAAGGCCTCACGATCGAGGACGTGCGCCGCGCAGCGGCCCGCTTCACCGGCGAGATCGACCAGGTCCCGCCGATGTACTCGGCGCTCAAGCGCGACGGCAAGCCGCTCTATGAGTACGCCCGCGAGGGCGAGGTGCTCGAACGTCCCGCCAGGCGCGTCACGATCCACTCGATCGACGTGCTCGACTTCGACGGCGAGAGCTTCACCATGGCCTGCCTGGTGAGCAAGGGAACCTACATCCGGGTGCTCGCCGAGGACATCGGCCGTGCGCTCGGCACCGGAGCCCACCTGACGGCCCTGCGCCGCACGAGGGTCGGGGACCTGTCCCTGGCCGACGCGGTGCCTTTGAAAACACTTGAGGGACTCGACGCGGAGTCGGCCCGCGCGTATCTAGCGCCGCCCGACCGCCTCCTGCAGACGCTCCCGAGCGTGGTTCTGTCCGAGCAGGACGCCGTGCGCTTCATGCACGGCCAGCGCTTGAGCCGGACGACGTCCCTGAGGGGCCGCGTACGCGTGTACGGCCCCGAAGAAAAACTCCTCGGCACGGCGGTTCTCAACGAACGCGCCGTCCTGGAGCCCGAAAGACTTATTGCCCATTAAACGAGATTAAATTTCATGACACGAGCTATTCGCAACATCGCCATTATTGCTCACGTCGACCATGGCAAGACGACCATGGTGGACTGCCTGCTCCAGAGCGCGGGCACCTTCCGCGACAACCAGCAGGTCGCGGAACGCGTGATGGACTCCAACGACATCGAACGCGAACGCGGCATCACGATTCTTTCCAAGAACTGCGCCGTCCAGTACGAAGGCACCCACATCAACATCATCGACACCCCGGGGCACGCCGACTTCGGCGGTGAGGTCGAACGCGTCCTCTCCATGGCCGACGGCGTCCTCCTGCTCGTCGACGCCGTCGAGGGCCCGATGCCCCAGACGCGCTTCGTGACGAGGAAGGCCCTCGCCCAGGGCCTCAAGCCGATCGTCGTGGTCAACAAGATCGACCGTCCGGGCGCCCGCCCCGACTGGGTCGTCAACCAGACGTTCGACCTCTTCGACAAGCTCGGCGCCACCGAGGACCAGCTCGACTTCCCGGTCATCTACGCCTCCGCCCTGAACGGCTTCGCCGGCACGACGACCGACCTCGACGAACTCCGCAAGATCGGCAACATGCGCGCCGTCTTCGACGCCATCCTCAAGTACGTCCCCGTGCGTGACGACGACCCCGACGGCGCCCTGCAGCTGCAGATCTGCTCGCTTGACTACTCGAGCTACGTGGGCAAGATCGGCATCGGCCGAGTCCACCGCGGCCGCCTGCGTCCGAACATGGACGTGGCCATCATGAACGGCCCCGAGGACACCCCCAAGCGCGCCAAGATCAACCAGGTCCTCACGTTCGAAGGCCTCGACCGCAAGCTCGTCGAGGAAGCCCAGGCCGGCGACATCGTCCTCGTCAACGGCATCGAGGAACTCTCGATCGGCACGACGATCACCGACCTCCAGAAGCCCGAGGCCCTGCCGATGCTCCACGTCGACGAGCCCACGCTCACGATGAACTTCCAGGTCAACTCCTCGCCGCTCGCCGGCCGTGAAGGCAAGTTCGTCACCTCGCGCCAGATCCGCGAACGTCTTGAACGCGAACTCAAGTCCAACGTCGCCATGCGCGTGCGTCCGACCGCTGATGAAACGGTCTGGGAAGTCGCCGGCCGCGGTGAACTCCACCTCACCATCCTCCTTGAGAACATGCGCCGCGAAGGCTATGAACTCGCCGTCTCCCGTCCGCGCGTCCTGATCAAGGAGATCGACGGCCAGAAGATGGAACCCTATGAACTCCTGACGGTCGACGTCGAAGAGGAACACCAGGGCTCCGTGATGGAGGAACTGGGCCGCCGCAAGGGCGAGATGCTCGACATGCAGCCCGACGGAAAGGGCCGCGTGCGCATCGACTACCGCATCCCGGCCCGTGGTCTGATCGGCTTCCAGAGCCTCTTCATGACGATGTGCCGCGGCACGGGCGTCATGAGCCACGTGTTCGACGACTACGGTCCGATCAACCGCGGCGACGTCGGCGAACGCCGCACGGGCGTCATCATCTCGCAGGACGACGGCGAAGCCGTGGCCTACGCCCTCTGGAAGATCCAGGAGCGCGGCCGCCTCTTCGTCTCCCCGGGCGAGAAGCTCTACGAGGGCATGATCATCGGCGAGCACTCCCGTGACAACGACATCGTCGTCAACCCGATCAAGGGCAAGCAGCTCACCAACATCCGCGCCTCCGGCACCGACGAAGCCGTCCGCCTCGTTCCGCCGGTCAAGCTCACGCTCGAGAGCGCCGTTGAATTCATCAACTACGACGAACTCGTCGAGATCACGCCGGTCAACATCCGTCTGCGCAAGCGCTACCTCAAGGAGCACGAACGCAAGAAGGCCGCCCGTCTCGAGAACAAAGACTTCGAGTGATGAAGAAGAGGAAGTCCGCCGCGGACGCGGCCTGCCCCTGCGGGTCGGGCCTTCCCTATGAGCGCTGCTGCGCCCCCTTCCACAAGGGGGACGCGGCGCCCACGCCCGAGGCCCTGATGCGCAGCCGCTACAGCGCCTACGCGCTGGGCCTGGACGGGTACGTCGAGGCGACCTGGGACGGGGCCACCCGTCCTGCGGTGCTCTTCGAACCCGGGGAGGAGCGTCCGAAATGGCTCTCCCTCGAGGTGCTCGACGCACCCGCCCCCGAGGGCGACGACGGCCTCGTGCGCTACCGCGCGCGGGGGCGCACCTCGCGGGGGGCCTTCCGCATGACCGAGCGCTCGCGCTTCGTCAGGCGCGGGGGCCGCTGGTTCTACGTCGACGGCGAATTCGAGGAGGACTGATCCTTCTTTTCGAGAAGTCACTGCGGGGTCCGGGCGAGACGAGTCCGGGCTCCGTTTTTCTTTTCAGACACATCCACATCCAATCGACTGCCATGTCACTTTCACACCGCTTCTGCGTCGCTCCGATGCTCGACTGGACCGACCGCCACTGCCGGTACTTCCACCGGCAACTCTCCTCGTCGGCGCTCCTTTACACGGAGATGGTCACGACGGGGGCGATCCTCCACGGCGACCTCGAGAGGCTCCTGGGCCGCTCCGAGGAGGAGAGCCCGGTCGCCCTCCAGCTCGGGGGCTCCGACCCGGCCGACCTCGCGCGTTCGATCGAGCTCGCCGAGCCCTACGGCTACGATGAATACAACCTCAACTGCGGATGTCCCTCCGAGCGCGTCCAGAAGGGCAGCTTCGGCGCATGCCTGATGCTCGAGCCGGAAACGGTCGCCGCGGCCGTCAGGGCCATGCGCTCGGCCACGGACCGTCCCGTCACGGTGAAGCACCGCATCGGCGTGGACGACCACGACGAGTACGGCTTCGTGCGTGACTTCGTGGGCACCGTTCGCGAGGCGGGCTGCCGCACGTTCATCGTGCACACCCGTTCGGCCTGGCTCAAGGGGCTCTCCCCGAAGGAGAACCGCGAGGTGCCGCCCCTGAAGCGCGAGGTCGCCTTCGACCTGAAGCGCGACTTCCCGAACTGCGAGATCACCGCCAACCGCCAGGTCGCCGACGTGGGCGCGGCCGGCGAGCTCCTCGCGGGGGGTCTCGACGGCGTGATGGTGGGCCGCGCGGCCTATCACAACCCGTGGCTCCTCTCGGAGGTCGACAGCCGTCTCTACGGGCTCGAGCGCCGTCCCGAACGCATCGAGGTGGTCCGCGCCATGCGCGACTACATCGCGCGTCTCGAGGACCCGATGGCCGTGCGTGCGGCCCACCGGCACATGATCGACTTCGCCCAGGGTCTCCCGGGGGCGAGGAAGTGGCGCCGCTGCCTCTCCGATCCGAACCTCTTCAAGGAGCACTTCAAGGGGCTCCTGGCGTACACCTGGAACGAGGTCTACGCGGATCACCTCGGCGGCCGCATCTGATGCGCGCCGAGAAGGGACGCCGGAACGTCCCTTCCGGGGAGAACGAAAACGAAAACGGATTCCGACCGGAACGCCTTCTTCTCAAAGGAGGATTCCGGTGGGAATCCGTTTTTTTATGTGTCTCTCTGGGGTGCCCGGTCAGTCGAGCGGGTCGGGGCCGTACTGGTTCGCGCCCACGTCGCCCTTCTTGAAGTAGAGGTAGAAGGGGAGGAAGAGCGGCATCAACGGGATGAAGAGGAGGAGCGACCACCACCCCGATTTGTTGAAGTCGTGGAAGCGCTGCACGGTCACCGCGAAGAGCGTGAAGCAGAAGAACGGGTGGACCACGAAGAGGACCATCACGATGAACGATTCGAAGAGGTTGTTCGCGGTGGCGTTCGGATTGACGAGGTGCTCGAGGTAGCCCAGGAGGATCAGCAGCAGGAGGATCACCGCGTACTTGTAGGCGAAGCGGCGCGGATCGCGTCGCCCCTTGAGCGAATAGATGTTGGGGACGGACATGGAGGGTCTCCGTGTGTGTCTGGAAATGAGGAGGGCGGCCCCGTGAAGGGAGCCGCCCCGTTTCTTGGATCGGCGGTGTCATTTTAATCAAGCCCGCCGCGTGCGTTCAAACGCCTTTTCAGCGGCGCTTTTCGCGGGAACGCTTCACGAGCTCGCTCTCGTTGGCGTTCTTCCAGGCCTTGACCTTGGCGTTGGCGTCGACGAGCGCACGGTCGACCGCCTGGGCGGCCTTGGCGTTGAAGCGCCACTGGACGTCCGTGATGGGATGGTCCTTGAGCCAGAGGAAGGAGGGGACCACCTGGCGGACCTTGCCGAGGCGGACTTCGGACATGGCGATCCTCACGCTGCCGGCGTTGTCGGGGTTGAGCCCCAGGCTGTAGGGGGTGATCTCATCGGGGAACTCGAACGTGAGGGTCCTCGTGCCGTTGATGTAGCCCAGGCGCCAGGCGGCCTTGGTGAGCGGATTGGGGGCGTCCTGCTGGCAGAAGAGCGAGTCGCGCTTGGTCTTCCAGACGAGGACCGTGCCCTCCTGGCCGACCTCGCGGGCCTTGCGGCCCTTGCCCTCGACCTTCTTCTTGATCACCTTGTCGAAGCGCAGGCCGATCGGCTGGGCGTTCGTGCCCTTGGTGAAGCCGATGCAGTAGGGGGTCTTGAGCGTGAAGCGCTTGGAGAAGGACTCGATCGTGTCCGAGCCCGTGAAGCCGCTCTTCGTCGTCACGAAGACCTCGTCCTTGTTCACCGAAAGCGTGGCCTTCCAGGCGATCGAACCCGCCGGGAAGAGCTTGTCGTTCTCCATGAAGAAGGCGGCGTCGGAGGGCTTGTCCTTGTTCGTGCGCAGGAAGTAGCGGATCGGGAGCCCCGAGACGTCGTACGGGACGAGCTTGACGCTCAGCTCGAGCGGGGAGTCCTTGAAGGAGAGCCTGACCGTGGAGGGATCGACCACCTTGAGCGAGTCGACCACTTCGGGGTCGGTGAGGCGGCCCGAGGCGAGCACGCCGACGGCGCCCGTCCCCCAGCCCACCGAGTTCGAACCGGTGCAGCCACCCGTCTCCTTGAGGCGGTAGACGCCGTTCTTGCCCGGCACGGCCTCGACCGTGGTCTTCTCGGTGCGGCTGAAGAACGTCAGCCCGCCGTTCTGGAAGGCCTCGAGTGCGGGAAGGTCGAGCTTGACCGGCTCGTGCGGGAGCTTCGTGATCGGGGAGATCGGAATCGGGACGGACTGGATGGTGGAGGGGTCCTTCGGAGCGAGGGTGGAGAAGCACCCCGTGAGCAGGATCGGGAGGGCGAGGGCACAAAGGCCGAGACGGGGGGAGAAAGTCATGTCCGGGCGTACCTTATGTTCGTGTTGGTCATGGTTGGGGCGTGGCGTCTCCCACAGGGGGAGGCGCGGCGCGACATCCTCCATCATAACGGGTATGGAGGGCCGTGGAAAGATGAAAAGCGAGCACGTCAGGGGGAGGGGAGGCCTCCCGCGGGCCCGGGGCGGGCATGAAAAAAGGGCTGGAAGGTGTTTTGCCTTCCAGCCCTTCAGACCCCGACGGCGCGCACCGGAGATTGAAGTGCGTTGAACCGGAAACCCGTCCAAGCTTTGGTTTCCGTCGGTGGTTCCGGTCGACCCCATGACCGTTTGGTGAACCACCTCGCCGTTCGTTGAGATGCACTTTATCGCTAATGAGAATCGTTTGCAATAAGAAGATGCGTTTTCGCGTGAAGAATACCGCAGGGCTGTGATGGGAGGAACCCCGAGACGGTTTCGGCGGGCGGCTGCGGGCGAGGGCGGCCCTGCGGCTGCGTCCGTCGGGGCCCGCTCCGGGATGCCGGCGGGATCCGCATCCGGCGGAGACGGAATGAAAAAAGGACGGAAGAGTGTTCGACGCTCTTCCGTCCTTCAAAGACCCCAACAGCGCGCACCGGAGATTTAGTGCTTCGTCGCGGACCTACCAAGCTTTGCGGTCCGCTCCGGCGGTTCCGGTCGACCCCTTGACCGTTTTGTGAACCACGTGCGCTGTTCGTTGAGATGTATTGTGCTTTAAATGAGAATCATTTGCAATACGTGACGAAGGAATTCTTCATGAAATAGCGTGTTCACGGTATGTCTTCCGCCCGGAGGGCGGAGCGATGCCGGGGGCGGATTCCTTTGGAGTGCTTCTTCCGCAGGGGATGCGTGGATTTCCGACGGATGAAATGAAGGGCGCCGCCCCCTTGCCGGGGACGGCGCCCTTGCGATGACGGACGTCACCGTCCGTGTTCATCGTGTCCGCTGAATCACTTCAGGGCTTCGAAGACGCGCTTCGTGATCTCTTCGATCTTGCCGAGACCGCTGATGGCGCGGTACTTCGGAGCGGAGGCGTCGCCGCTCTTGGCGAGCTCGCTGTAGAAGCCCACGAGGGCCTCGGTCTGGTCGTGGTAGACGGCCAGGCGCTTCTTGACCACGTCCTCATGGTCGTCGTCGCGCTGGATGAGCGGATCGCCCGTCACGTCGTCGCGGCCCTCGACCTTGGGCGGGTTGTACTTGATGTGGTACGTGCGGCCCGAAACCGGGTCGACGCGGCGGCCCGACATGCGTTCGACGATTTCCTCGTCGGGCACCTGGATTTCGAGCACGAAGTCGATGGGAACGCCGGCCTCGCGCAGGGCCTGGGCCTGCGGGATCGTGCGGGGGAAGCCGTCGAAGAGGGCGCCGTTCTTGGCGTCGGGCTGCGTCAGGCGGTCCTTGACCAGGCCGATGATGATGTCGTCGGAGACGAGCTGGCCCTTTTCCATGACGGCCTTGGCCGCGAGGCCGAGCGGGGTGCCGGCCTTCACCGCGGCACGGAGCATGTCGCCGGTGGAAACCTGGGGAATGCCGAATTTTTCGCAGATGAACTTGGCTTGAGTACCTTTACCGGCCCCGGGTGGGCCAATCAGAATAAGACGCATACTTTAATGCTCCGAGAGTTGTGGAAATGGTTCGGACGGTCTCCTTCTCGACGGTGGGAGGCTGACCATAAAGGGGTATTGTAGCCTTTCGAACGGGGATTTGGCTACGTTTGACGGACGCACGAATCCCGCGGCCCCCGCTCACGGCGGCCGTCCCGGGTGTCTCCGAGGGCTCTTCAGCCCTCCTGGTCTTCGTAGTAGCGGCGAACGCGCTCGAGGTCCTCGGCTGTGTCGACGCCCGCGGGGAGCGCCTCGTCGAGCACCATCACGCTGATGCGGTCGCCGTAGTAGAGGGCGCGAAGCTGTTCGAGGCTCTCGGTCTTCTCGAGCGGAGCCTGTTCGAGCGTCGGGAAGCGGCGCAGGAAGCCGGCGCGGTAGGCGTAAAGGCCGATGTGGTGGAGCGCGCTGAGGTTTTCGGGGAGCTTCGTTTTGTCCTCGCGGAAGGCGTCGCGGGGCCAGGGCACCGGGGCGCGCGAGAACGTGATGGCGTGCCCCTCCGCATCGAGGACCACCTTCACGACGTTCGGGTTCATGAAGCTCTCGATGTCGGTGATCGGATGGGCCGCGGTGGCCATCTGGCTCTCGGGGTGCGCCTCGAGCACGGCGGCGACCTGTTCGAGTACGTAGGGCGGCATCACCGGTTCGTCGCCCTGGAGGTTCACGACGATCTCGTCGTCGGCGAGTCCCAGGCGTTCGACCACTTCGCTCAGACGGTCGGTGCCCGTGGGATGGTCCGCACGGGTGAGGACCGCTTCGAACCCGGCCGCCTCGACCACGTCGAGCACGGCGCGGTCGTCGACGGCGACGATCGTGCGGTCGGCTCCGGAGAGCGCCGCACGGCGCGCGGTGCGCACGACCATCGGTTCGCCGCAGATGTCGGCGAGGGGCTTGTCGGGAAGGCGGCTCGACTTGAGCCGCGCGGGGATGATGACGGTGAAGGCCATGGGTGTGGATGAATCCTGATGGGGTTGTGTCGGATGGGAAGGGGCCTCAGCGGCGTTCCTCGGCCTCGCGCAGGGCGCGGGCGGCCTCTTCGCCCGGATGGGGCGGCCTGACGAGTTCGTCGACCTCCTCGCCGGTGAGGTTGCGCGCCTTGCGGGCGATCATCACCGGGACGTCGTGGATGACGGGGAAGGCGAGGCGGCAGCGCGGGCAGACGATCTCCCGGGTGCGTCCCGGGCGGATCAGCGAGCCCTTGCAGACCGGGCAGGCGAGCTGGTCGAAATAAGTCAGAGGCATGTTGGTACCCTTCGTGTCGGTTCCGCGGTGGCGCCGGAAAGGCGCTCCTTCTGACGGATGTGCTTTGACCCCTTAATGATACTTCAAAGCCCCGGGGGAGCCTTCTGGGGATTCTTCGGGTCGGCCGAGGGGGAGGAAAAAATGAATCGAGCTGTTTCAGTGGGGCTGCTGTCCATACGGGGTCCGCGTGGTGCTGATACACTTCCTGTCAGTCTCGAAACCCTACAGGGGCCGCCGTTCCCAGTGACGGGCCGCCCCGCTATTTTTTTTCAGACATGTTCAAGAGCCGACACAGCATTTACAACTACGGTGAGCCCAGGCGTTCGCGCCGGCCGGGTCTTCTGATCTTCTCGGTCGTGACGGCCCTCTGGTGGACGCTCGTCTTCGACATCCCCTACTGGAACAAACTCTCGGTTCTGCTTCCCGATGGCGACTGGATGCAGTACGCAGCCTACGGCTCCGTGCTCTTCTTCGTGGCGCTCGCACTGATCACCGCGCTTTCGTTCCTGCCGCGCTGGATCTTCAGGATCCTCATGACCGCGCTCGCCCTCATCGGCGGCGGCGCGCTCTGCGGATCGCTCTTTTACGGTGCCGTGATCGACCCGAGCATGATGAGGAACGTCCTCGCGACGAACTCCTCCGAGGCGGGGGCCTACCTCTCGCTGAGGACCGTCTCGGTCTACGTCCTCTCGACGCTCCCGCTCGTGCTCTGGACGTTCTGGCTTGCTCCGAAGCCCGTGCCCGCCCGCCGCTGGGGATGGCTCCTCAAGGCGGCCGGCCTGGTGGGGGCGCTCGTCGCCGGCGTGGGCCTGATCGCGCTCAACTTCCAGTCCTATGCGGGCGTCAACCGTACGGACAGGACGCTTCGCTACCACATCGCCCCGGTCAACATCATCTACTCGACCGCCAAGACGTTCATTGCCGACGACAGTCCCGACAGCGTCAAGGTGCGCACCGTGATCGATCCGTCACCCGAACGCACGGTCAAGAGCGACACCCCCACGCTCTTCGTGGTCCTCGTCGGCGAGACGACCCGCGCGGCCAACTGGGAGTTGAACGGTTACGCCCGCGAGACCAACCCCGAATTGAAGAAGCTCCCTGTGATCAACTTCAGCGACGCCATGTCCTGCGGTACGAGCACCGACGTGTCCGTGCCCTGCATGATGAGCCGCGTGGGCCGCTTCAATTACGATCGTAAGCGCATCATCTCCGAGGAGACCCTCCCGACGATCCTCCAGAAGGCGGGCTACCGCGTCGTCTGGGTGGACAACCAGGGCGGCTGCAAGGGCGCCTGCACGGAGGTCGAGTCGGTCCGTCCCAAGGAGGACCCCGCGCTCTGCTCGAAGGGTGAATGCCTCGACGGCGTCTTCTTCAACGACGTCAAGGAGGCGCTCGCCTCCCTCAAGCCCGGCCAGCCCACGGTGCTCTTCCTGCACATGATGGGGTCGCACGGTCCGAAGTACTTCGACCACTCCCCCGAGGACATGAAGGTCTTCAAGCCGGAATGCCGCGACGCCGACCTGGCGAGCTGCAAGAAGGAGGAGATCGTCAACGCCTTCGACAACTCGGTGCGCTACACAGACCACGTCATCGCGACGATCATCCGCCAGATGCAGGCCCGTCCCGAGGTGGCCGGCGGCCTGCTCTTCATGAGCGACCACGGCGAGAGCCTCGGCGAGCACGGCCTCTTCCTCCACGGCGCCCCCTGGATGGTGGCTCCGAAGGAACAGACCCACATCCCGTTCGTGATGTGGATCTCCCCGGCCTTCGCCAAGACCTACGGCGTCGACATGAAGGTGCTCGAGAAGGCCGCTTCGAAGCCTTCCTCGCAGGACAACCTCTTCTCGACGATGCTGGGCCTCCTGAAGGTGAAGAGCAGCGTCTACGACGCCAAGCTCGACCTGAGCGCCCCGAAGGCGGACTGAGCGCCGCCTCATCGCCGGCATGAATGAAGAAAGCCCCGGACGGACCGCAAGAAGCGGTTCCCTCCGGGGCTTTCGTGTATCTCGAGGGGAGGCATCGTCCTCCCCTTTTTCATCACGTCGGCATCGGCCTTACGCGGGCACGCCGTCGGCGGTGACCCCGGGCGCGGGGGCCGCGGGGTGCGCCTTCGCTTCGCGCGCGGCGTTGATGCGCCTCACGAGCAGGTCGATGAGGTACGGGTCGAGGCTGATCTCCAAACCGACCACCCAGAGGCGGGGGTCGTTCTTGAGGACCGGATGCGTGCGGCACTTCACGGCGTCCTTGGCGGTGATCAGGATCACGTCGGCCGGGTCCCCGCTGAAGGGGTCCGTGTCGAAGTCGAAGTGGTCGCCGAGCGGCTTGGTGCGGCAGTCGATGTCGTGGGCCTTGACCATGGCGAAGAAGCGTCCGGGGCTAGCGATGCCCGCGGCGGCGAGCGCCTGGAGGTGCCCTTCGGAGATCTTCTCGGAGAGTGCGTCGATCGTCGAGGTGCGGCCGGTGGCGAGCTGGGTGCAGGTGCCGAAGCAGGAGCTCGCGACGTAGCGGGGCGTCCTCGAGCGCACGATCGACTCCTCGGTCGTGTTGAGGACGATCGCGTCCACCTCGTCCAGACGCGAGGGCCCCTCGCGCAGGGGACCCGCCGGGAGGACCCAGCCGTTGCCGAGTCCGCGCGCGCCCACGACGGCGATCTCCACGTCGCGTTCGAGCGCGAAGTGCTGCAGGCCGTCGTCGCTCAGGATGACGTCGATCTCGGGGTGCTCGGCCAGAAGGAGCTCGCCCGCGGCGTGACGGTCGCGGCCGACGGCCACGGGCACGTTCGTCTTCATGGAGATGAGCAGGGGCTCGTCACCCACGTCGGCGGCGTTGCTCGTCGGGAGCACGATGCGCGGCTTCTCGCCGGAGCGGCCGTAGCCGCGCGAGATGATGCCGGGGCGGAAGCCCGCCTTGACGAGGGATTCGACCAGGGAGATCGTCACGGGCGTCTTGCCCGTGCCGCCCACGTAGATGTTGCCCACCACGACGACGGGCACGGGCAGCCTGCGGGGCACGGCCCTGCGGCGGCGGATCTGGGAGACGGCGTAGAAGAGAACCGAAAGCGGACTCAGTGCGATAGCCACGGGCCCGCGGTGGGACCACTGTTCGTGGATCCAGTCCTCGAGACGTGCGCGCATGCTCATGGCGCCCTCCCGGGAAGTCGGTTCGAAGGAATGTGCGGGCTTTCGTATGAAAGCGTTGGTTCAGCCCCGATGGGGCTCTGCGGTCGAGGTTTGTCAGTCATGAGAGTGAATCAAATGCGCCGGAACGGGGCGCTCCGAAACCCAATGATAGTGCGTGCGGAGGGATTTGGGTACTTGAAGGCCCCTTTTTGTGCCCCGGAGAGCCCCGCGGAGGGCACGGGGAGGGTGCTCCCCGCCCCGCTTCCCGGGGGAGGCTTCCGACAGGGTGTGGACAAGTATGCCGAGCCTGTGGATAACTTTGGGGATAACTTTTGCGGCATCCCTTCAAAACGCGATTTCGCAAAATCGGAATGCATGATAGTGAACCCTTAGGTGGACACGCAAAACGCTTGTGTATCAGTGGTTTACAAGATTCATCGTATCAAATGATGATACGGAAGTGCGAAAAAACCTTCGAACCGCCGAATTCACAAGGCCTGTGGACAATTTGGATTTTTTTGAAAAAGACCCTTGACATGAGGGGTCGGATATGCGTCCCGCGAAACGCCGCCTGGAGGTTTTCCCCATAACTTGTGGGTAGGTATGTGGATAACCTTGTGAGGAATCCTCCAAGTCGTTCAAATGTAAGGAAAAATGACAGACTGCCTAAAAAGTAGGCAGTGTTGATAACCTTCCCCGGAGCCTCCGCGGGCGGGCCGCATGGAGCGTCCCTCATGGAATTCGCTAAAATACGGGATGAAGTTATCCACAGGCGAGTTGTCCACAGGTTGTGTTCCGGACCCCCGGAAACGCCCGTAAGGGGGCTTTCGGAAGTCCTCCCCGCAGACCTTTTCCCTCCGGTCCCTCCGGGCCGGTCCTCCCGCGCTCCCGCCCCGTCCCATCCTCGGAGTCCCGTTCATGTACGACACCCCCGGTCTTTTCCCCGCCCCCGCCGGTTCCGCCCCCTCGTTGAGGAGCGCCGTCGACGCCCCGGTCCTCGCCGTGGGCGAGCTCGTCGCGTCCGTCAACCGCGTCCTCGGGCCCGTGCTCGGGAGCTGCTGGGTCTCGGGCGAGGTGAGCAATTGCTCGCGTTCCTCGGCCGGCCACGTCTACTTCACCCTGAAGGACGACGAGGGGCAGATCCGCTGCGTGCTCTTCGCGCGCGAGGCGGCCGCTTTCCCGGAGCCGCTCAACGACGGGATGAGGATCGAGGTGCGCGGCGCGCTCGGCGTATACGTGCGCGGGGGCGACCTGCAGATCCGCGTGAGGGAGTGGCGGCGCACGGGCGTGGGCGCCCTCTACGAGGCCTACCTCGAACTCAAGCGCCGGCTTTCGCTCGAGGGGCTCTTCAGCGCGGAACGCAAGCGTCCGCTTCCCTTCTTCGTGAGGCGCCTCGCCATCGTCTCGAGCAAGCAGGCCGCCGGCTTCCAGGACGTCGTGAGGACGCTGCGCCGCCGCATGCCGTGGCTTCGCGTGCGTCTCTTCCATGCGCTCGTCCAGGGGGAGGCGGCCCCCGAGAGCCTCGTCTCCGCGCTCGAGCGCGCCGACCTGTTCGAACCCGACGTGATCCTCCTTGTGCGGGGAGGCGGCAGCTTCGAGGACCTCTTCTGCTTCAACGACGAGCGGCTCGTGAGGGCCGTGGCCGCCACGCGCGCCCCGGTGGTCGCGGGCATCGGCCACGAAACCGACGAGACCCTCGCCTCGCTCGCTGCGGACCTGAACTGCTCCACGCCGACGGCCGCCGCCGAACAGTGCGGACGCCCCCTCGGGGAATGGCTCGGGCTGCTCGCCCATCATGAGGACCAGCTCACGCGCGCCTGCGAGCGCGCCTGGGAGAGCCGGGCGATGGCGCTCGACAACGCCGAGCGCTTCCTCGGGTCGGCCGACCGGGTGCTTTCCGCCCCCGGGGAGCGTCTGAAGCGCCTTGGCGAGGCCTGCCGCCGCTCCATGGAGATGATCCTCGAATCGAAGGGCGCGGCCCTCAGGCGGGCCTCCCAGCTCGTCCCGGGGGTCGAGGTGAAGGTGGCCTCGGCGGAGTCGTCCCTCGCCACGCTCGCCTCTCGTCTGGACGCCTCGGTCGACGAAGGCTTCCGGCGCGGTGGGGAACGCCTCGCCGCGGACGGACGGGGACTCGAATGGGCCCTCCGGCGCCTCGACGAGCTCGAGGAGCGCCTCGGCGCGAAGTCCCTCGCGCTCGCCGCGCTCGACCCCGAACGCCCGCTCGCCCAGGGCTACGCCATGCTCTCGACCCGCGGCGGCGTGCTCGCCTCCGCGCTCTCCCTCAAGCCGGGCGACGCCTTCGAGGTGAGGACGCGCGACGCCGTCCTCGGCGCCGTCGTCGAAACGGTCTCGCCCAGGGAAAAAGTAACGAATTGATTCGGCGTCATGAAGCCTTAATATCTATCGACTAGAATCTGTTAATATATTTTGACAATCACCCCCGCCATTTCTTCAAGGAGATCGTTCATGAGCGAATTCACCTTACCCGAGCTTCCCTATGCCCTCGACGCCCTTGCCCCGCACATGAGCAAGGAGACCCTGGAATACCACTGGGGCAAGCACCACCGTTCCTACGTGACCAATCTCAACAAGTTGATCGCCGGCACCGAATTCGAGGGCAAGCCCCTCGAGGAGATCATCCGCGGCGCCAAGGGCGGCGTGTTCAACAACGCGGCCCAGGTCTTCAACCACACCTTCTTCTGGAACTGCCTCTCCCCGCAGGGCGGCGGCGAACCGCTCCCCGGCCTGAAGGCCGCCATCGAAGCCAAGTGGGGCTCGGTCGACGAATTCCGCAGGGACTTCGCCGCCAAGGCCGCCGGCAACTTCGGCTCCGGCTGGACCTGGCTCGTCAAGGACGCCTCGGGCGCCCTCTCGATCCTCAACACGAGCAACGCGGGCACGCCGCTCACCGAAGGCCTCGTCCCGGTGCTCACGATCGACGTGTGGGAGCATGCCTACTACATCGACCACCGCAATGCGCGCCCCTCCTTCATCGAGACCTACTTCAAGCATCTCGTGAACTGGAGCTTCGCTGAAAAGAACTTCGCGGCCTGAGGCCGTAAAGGATCCACTCCGCCGGACGCACTCCGTCCGGGTGGGGATTGAAACGACGACGAAGGCGCGGTCCCTTTCAAGAAGGGGCCGCGCCTTCGCCGTTCATGGCCTCTGCCATGAAGAAACGACCCGGAATCCAAGCCTGTGGATTCCGGGTCGTTTAGTCTTCAGGGACGCGATGTCACTCGGTTCTCATCAGTGTCCGCGGAAGTACTTGACGGCGCTCTCGAAGAGGTGCTGGTCCTTGGGACCGGGGATGTTCTTCGTGACGCCCTCGCCGATGCGCTCGGAGTGGCCCATCTTGCCGAAGATGCGGCCGTCCGGGCTCAGGAGCCCCTCGACGGCGCCCACCGACCCGTTCGGGTTGTGGCGGATGTCGAGCGTGGCGCGGCCCTCGTCGTCGACGTAGCGCGTGGCGACCTGGCCGTTCTTCTCGAGCTCGGCGAGCATCTCGGGTGAGCACATGAAGCGCCCCTCGCCGTGGGAGATGGCGATGTGGTGGCGTTCGCCCGGCTCCACGCCGGCGAGCCAGGGCGAGGCGACCGAGCAGACCTTCGTCTCGACGTAGCGGCTCTGGTGGCGGCCGATCTCGTTGAAGGTGAGCGTCGGGGCGTTCCTCGTGAGCGGGGTGACGTGCCCGTAGGGGAGCAGTCCCAGCTTGACGAGGGCCTGGAAGCCGTTGCAGATGCCCAGGATCAGGCCGTCGCGCTTGTAGAGGAGGTCCTCGATCGCTTCGGCGAGCCGTTCGTTGCGGAAGAACGTGGCGATGTACTTGCCCGAGCCGTCGGGTTCGTCGCCGAAGGAGAAGCCGCCCGGGAAGACCATGAAGTCCGCGCGGCGGATGGCCGCCTCCATGCGGTCGATCGATTCCTTGAGCGCCTCGGGGGTGCGGTTCGTCACGAGCACCGTCTCGACGTGGGCGCCGGCGGCGCGCAGGGCGCGGGCGGTGTCCACCTCGCAGTTGGTGCCGGGGAACGTCGGGATCAGGGCGAGGGGTTCCTCGACGGTGACGCGGGGTTTGAGCGTGGAGTGCGCGCCGCCGCCCGCCTCGGGGAGGCGTCCGCCCTCGTGGGCGTCGGCCGCGGAGGTCGGGTAGACGGAGGCGAGCGGGGCCTCCCAGGCCTTGAGGACCGCGTCGAGGGCGACCTGTTCGTCGCCGCGTTCGATGTGGGGCTCCTCGATCGTCTCGCCGATGGGTTCGAACGGAGCGTCGAGTTCATCCTCCGAGCACACTATGATCGTGCCGAAGTCCTTCCTGACGAGTTCCTCGAGCGGGAACGCGGCGTCGATCCTCACGCCCACGCGGTTGCCGAAGGCCATCTTGTAGAGGCCCTCGAGCAGGCCGCCGCGGGAGACGGCCCAGGCGGCCTCGACGAGGCCCGCGCGGTTGAGTTCGGCAAAGAGCGACCAGCGGCGCTGGAATTCCGCGGGGTCGACGCGCAGGCCCTCGCCGCCGGCGAGGCGCAGGCGGTAGAGCTTGCGGCCGGCGGCCTTGAGTTCGGGGCTGATCACGCGGCCGGCCTTCGTCACGTAGGTCGCGAAGCTGATCAGCGTGCTCGGCACGTCGAGCTGTTCGAAGCTCCCGCTCATGGAGTCCTTGCCGCCGATGGCGGGGGCTCCGAGGTCGAGCTGCGCGTCGAGCGCGCCGAGGAGCGCGGCGAACGGACGGCCCCAGCGGCGGGGATCACCCTTGAGGCTCGGGAAGTACTCCTGCAGCGAGAGGTACACGGGCGAGGGGTCGAGCCCCGCCGAGACGAGCTTGGCGACGCTCTCGAGCACCGCGAGGTAGGCGCCCTCGTAGGGGTTGGCGTTGCTCACGTACGGGTCGAAGCCGTAGGTGAAGAGGCTCGTCGTGTCGGTCTCGCCCTCGAGGAGCGGGATCTTCGAGGCCATCACCTGGATCGGGGTGCGCTGGGTGCGACCGCCGAAGGGCATCAGGACCGTGTTGGCACCGATCGTGGAGTCGAAGTGTTCGACGAGGCCGCGCTTGGAGCACTGGTTGAGGTCCGCGGTGCTCCGCTCGAGCGCGTCCTTGAGGTCCTTCGGGGCGGCGACGGCTTCGCGCGGGGCGTTGCCGAAGGCGTCCACGCGCACGGCGGCGTGCTTGGGGGCGCCCGCCGAGTCGAGGAAGGCGCGGTCGAGGTCGACCACGACGCCGCCCTCGTAGCGCATCACCACGCGTTCGTCCTCGGTGACGCGGGCGATCGGCGTGGCGTCGACGTTCTCCTCGTGGGCGGCCTTCTCGAAGGCGGGCCAGTCGGCGGGGTCGATCACGCAGCTCATGCGTTCCTGCGATTCGGAGATGGCGAGTTCGGTCGGGGTGAGGCCGGCGTACTTCTTGGGCACGCGGTCGAGTTCGATGACGAGGCCCGGGGCGAGCTCGCCCACGGAGACGGCCACGCCGCCCGCGCCGAAGTCGTTGCAGCGCTTGATCGAGCGTGCGATTTCGGGACGGCGGAAGAGGCGCTGGATCTTGCGTTCCTCGACGGCGTTGCCCTTCTGCACCTCGGCGCCGGCCGTTTCGAGCGACTCCTCGGTGTGGGCCTTCGAGGAGCCCGTGGCGCCGCCGCAGCCGTCGCGGCCGGTGCGCCCGCCAACGAGGATGATCATGTCCCCGGCGGCCGGGCGTTCACGCACGACGTTCTTTTCGGGGGCGGCGGCGATCACCGCGCCCACCTCCATGCGCTTGGCTTCGTAGCCCGGATGGTAGAGCTCGTCGACGAGCCCCGTGGCCAGGCCGATCTGGTTGCCGTAGGAGGAGAAGCCGCGGGCGGCCAGGCGGCAGATCTTCTTCTGCGGGAGCTTGCCCGGACGCGTTTCCTCAATGGGCTTCCTCGGGTCGGCCGCGCCCGTGACGCGGCAGCCCTGGTAGACGTAGGCGCGTCCGGAGAGCGGGTCGCGGATGGCGCCGCCCAGGCAGGTGGCCGCCCCGCCGAAGGGTTCGATCTCGGTGGGGTGGTTGTGGGTCTCGTTCTTGAACATGTAGAGCCACGGCTCGGAGACGCCGTCGCGTTCGACGTCGATCTTGACCGAGCAGGCGTTCACCTCCTCGCTCTCGTCGATGCGCAGGTCCTTCCGGTCGCGCTTGAGGGCCTTCGTGGCGATCGTGGCCATGTCCATGAGCGTCTCGGGACGCTTCGTGTCGGCCCCGTAGAGGCGTTCGCGCAGGGCGCGGTAGCGGCCGAAGGCGGCCTTGACGGCCGGGTCCTCGATCTCGACCGAGTCGATGCGGGTGTTGAAGGTGGTGTGGCGGCAGTGGTCCGACCAGTAGGTGTCGATCAGGCGCACCTCGGTCTCCGTCGGATCGCGGCCGACCTCCTTGAAGTGGGCCTGCATGAAGGCGAGGTCGTCGAGGTCCATGGCGAGGCCCCAGGTGCGGCGCACCTCCTCGAGCCCGGCCTCGTCGGCCTTGATGAACCCCTCGAGCACGGGCACCGGCCCGATCTCGGGGGCGGCGTCCTTGAGGGTCTTCGGCATCGAGAGGGCCGCCTCGCGGCTCTCGACGGGGTTGATGAGGTAGCGGCGCAGGGCGTCCTTGTCCTCGTCGGACAGTTCACCCTTGAAGAGGTAGACGTCGGCCGTCTTCACGAGCGGGCGCATGCCCGAGACGAGCTCGATGCACTGCGAGCAGCTGTCGGCGCGCTGGTCGTACTGGCCGGGGAGCGGCTCCACGGCGAGGATCCAGTCGCGCGCGTCGCGGGCGAGGACGTCGCGGGTGACGATGTCGCTCTGGGGTTCGGCGAAGATCGAGAGGAAGCGGGGGTCGTGCCGGAGGGCGCGGCCGTTCTCGATGTCGTAGCGACGGTAACGCCGGACTCCCTCGAGTCGGAGGTGGAGGTCGCGTCGGAGGGTTTCGCGGAGCGTTTCGTTCTCCTGGTCGAATCCCGGGGCGCGTTCAACGTAGAGGCGTAACAGGGTAGAGTCCATTGCTTTCATGTCCTTTGTCGTTCAGAGGGCCTTGTTGCCGATGTCGCGGCGGAACTGGGCGCCGTCGAAGTGGATGCGCGCGACGTTCGCGTAGGCCTTTTCGCGCGCCAGGGCGATCGTGGGGCCGGTGGCGCACACGCCGAGCACGCGGCCGCCGTGGGTGACGACGCGGCCTTCCGCGTCGAGCGCCGTGCCCGAGTGGAAGACGTGCACGTCCTTGGCGTCGACCTTGTCGAGTCCGGTGATCACGTCGCCCGAGTGGGAGCTCTCGGGATAGCCGCGGCTCGCCATGATCACGCACACGGCGGGATCGGGGTTCCACTCGAGGCGGGTCCCCGCGAGGCGTCCCTCGACGCAGCGGAGCATCACCTCGGCGAGGTCGCTCTTGAGGCGCTGGAGCACGGGCTGGGTCTCAGGGTCGCCGAAGCGCGCGTTGTACTCGAGCACCATCGGACCGTCCTTGGTGATCATGAGGCCGGCGTAGAGCACGCCCTTGAAGGGGCAGCCCTCCTTCTTCATCGCCTCGACGGTCGGGCGCAGGATCTTCTCGACGGTGAAGCGGGCCACCTCGTCCGTGTAGACGGGCGCGGGCGAGTAGGCGCCCATGCCGCCCGTGTTCGGGCCGCGGTCGTCGTCGAAGATGCGCTTGTGGTCCTGGCTCGAGACCATCGGCACGAAGTCCTCGCCGTCGCAGAAGGCGAGCACGCTCACCTCCTGACCTTCGAGGAAGCCCTCGATGAGGATCCTCGAGGAGGCCTCGCCGAAGCGGGCCTCGTCGAGCATCTCGTGCACGGCTTCGCGCGCTTCGTCCTTGGTGCGGCAGATCACGACGCCCTTGCCGGCGGCCAGGCCGTCGGCCTTGATCACGCAGGGGGCGCCGATCTCGTCGATGAAGGCGAGCGCGGGGGCCGCCTCCGTGAAGGTCTCGAAGGGGGCGGTCGGAATGCCGTGCTTCTTCATGAGGTTCTTGGCGAAGGTCTTGCTCCCCTCGAGCCTGGCGGCGAGCTTGGAGGGGCCGAAGCACTTCAGGCCGGCCGCCTCGAAGGCGTCGACGACGCCGAGCGTCAGGGGCACCTCGGGACCGACGACGGCCAGGCCGACCTCGTGTCCGCGTGCGAAGGCGACGAGCCCTTCGAAATCCGTCACGGCGATGTCGACCGTCTCCGCGCATTCGCGCATGCCCGGGTTGCCCGGGGCGCAGTAGACCTTGTCGACGCTCGGGGAGCGGGAAAGCGTCCAGCAGAGGGCGTGTTCCCGGC
>CAJMRV010000007.1 GCA_905215795.1 uncultured bacterium
GTCTTCGGTTTCAGGGCACTAATTTTGCTTGTTTAACTTTTCCATACCAGTTCAAAAAGCAGGCAAAAAACAACCCGGTTTCGCAATCACGAAACCGGGTTGAAGAAATCTTGGTGCGCGGTACTGGTTTCGAACCAGTGACCCCTGCCGTGTGAAGGCAGTGCTCTACCACTGAGCTAACCGCGCGTAGGAGTTGCATTCTAGCAGAAAAAGCTTTGGGGACAAGTGTTTTCCCTAGAAATACCAAATTCGCGTTATTTCGTCCTGTTTCAGGGGCGGGGACGCGGGGCGATTTCGCCTGCGGCGGCGAGGCATCCCTTGTTGGCGAGTTCGTCGGCTTTTTCATTGCCGGGGTTTCCGGCGTGCCCCTTCACCCAGCGCCAGTCGATTTCAAAACCGGCGGCCAGTCGGTCGAGTTCCTGCCAGAGCTCCACGTTCTTGACGGGCTTCTTGTCGGCGGAACGCCATCCACGGGTCTTCCAGGACTTGATCCACTTGGTCATGCCGTTCATCACGTAGGAGCTGTCGGTGTGGAGGATGATCGGGCAGGGTCGCTTGAGTGCTTCGAGAGCCCGGATGACGGCCATGAGCTCCATGCGGTTGTTGGTCGTTTCCTTCTCCCCGTCGAAGAGTTCGAGCGTGCGGCTTCCCCAGACGAGGTAGGCGCCCCAGCCGCCGATGCCGGGATTGCCCTTGCATGCGCCGTCCGTCCATATCTCGAGGGTGCGCGGTTTCGTCTCAGTCATGTTCCTCCTTTTGTTGCTTTGACGCGCCGTTGTTGCGGCGGGGCATCCCCACCGCGGGTGCCCCGGGCATGAGCGCGTCGCCCAGGGAAAAGCGTACTTTACCAATTAAACGCGCGCCGGGCAGGCGCTTGACGGCGGAAAGGACGATGAGGTTGGCGCCCTGGGGGAACCAGCGGTCGCCCGCCTTGTCGAGCCAGCGCCAGCGTTCCAGACGGCCGAAGTGCTTGAGCGGAGGGGCGTAGACGCCGAAGTGCCCTTGGTCGATTTCAAGTCCGAGGAGCGTGAGCCAGTCCCGGAGGCGGGAGAGCCCGATCGGAAGCGTCTTCGTGGGAAGGTAGGGATGTGCTCCGAAGTGAACGAGGCGCTGCCTCGCCCACCAGGGGCTCGTCGGGTTGAAGGCGCTCAGGACGAGCCGTCCCTCGGGTTCGAGGATGCGGACCGCTTCGCGGAGCGCATGCTGCGGGGATTCGGCGAAGTCGAGCGTGTGGGGGAGCACCACGAGTCCCATGGATTCCTCGGGGAACGGAAGCGCCTCGGGTTCGGCGGCGAGGGGGCGCACGCCCGCGGGCGTCGGGCACGTGAGGCTCTCGGGATCGGCGTTTACAATTTGGAAACGCATTTGCATTCGGTTCTCACGCAATGCGGGTAACATTGGTAGACCGATCTGCACTGCTCCGAAGCCGAATTCATTGATGACGAGACGATCGAAGAGCGAACTCTCCCAGAGCGCCAGCGCCCGCCCGGGCGCGGTCTCCATGAAATCGTCGACCGTGAGTTTGTCCATAGCGTCCCTTTTTCCGTCGTAAGCCGAGCGCCGCGTCCTCCTGGGCGGGGCGCTTCCTTTCATTCTCCCCTATTCTATATGGAAGCCCCGTCCCTGCCGCTCTTCGCGGGCGGCCCATTTGTTAAAATGGCACGGTGCTGACTGTTGTTTGAACCATTCCCGAATCCACCCGACCGCCTCATGATACTTCGCCGTCTTAGTCTCCTGTTTTCCGCAGGTCTCTTCGCCCTCCTCGGGCAGAGCGCCTGGACGGAAGCCCTCGCTCAGAGCGAGGTCCGCGCCCCCGGCGCCGACGAACCCTCGGCCAGCGTTCCCGCTCAGGGACCGCTTCTGGCCAGCTCCATCGAGTCCCTCGGGCCACCGAGCGATGTCTGGGACCGCATCCGCCGCGGCTATTCGATGCCGATGCTCGAGTCCCCGCTCGTTGACAAGTGGGTCCGCTACTATCGCAAGGACCCCGCCTATCTCGACCGGATGTTCAACCGTTCCGGACGCTACCTCTACCACATCATCGAGGAGGTCGAGGCCCGCGGCATGCCAACGGAACTTGCGCTCCTGCCCTTCGTGGAGAGCGCCTTCCAGCCCGAGGCCCTCTCGCGCGCGAAGGCCGCCGGCCTCTGGCAGTTCATGCCCCAGACGGGCAAGACCTATTCGCTCGCCCAGAACCTCTGGCGCGACGACCGTCAGGACGTGCTGGAGAGCACCCGTGCGGCGCTCGATTATTTCCAGTACCTCTACGGGCTCTTCGACGACTGGCACCTGGCTCTGGCCGCCTACAACTGGGGCGAGGGGAGCGTGCAACGTGCGATGAAGCGCCAGCGCGCCCGCAAGCGCCCGACGGACTACCTGCATCTGAGGATGCCCAACGAGACGGCCAACTACGTGCCCAAGCTTGAGGCGATCAAGCGCATTGTCTCGGATCCGAAGAAGTACGGTGTGGAACTCCCCGACGTCGGCAACGAACCGTTCTTCGTGAGCATCACCAAGCCCCGCGACATCGACGTCGAGACGGCCGCCCGCCTCGCGGACATGCGTCTCGAAGACTTCAAGAAGCTCAATCCGAGCTTCAAGCTCCCGGTGATCGTGGCCGCCCACAACAACATCATGCTGCTTCCCGCCGACAAGCTCGACGGGTTCATCGACAATCTGGCGAGCTGGATGGACACGGGCCAGCCCCTGTCCCAGTGGCGAACCTACAAGCTCGGCTCGGGCGAGACGCTCGCGAGCGTCGCCGAGAACTTCGGCATGACCGAGGCCGAACTTCGCCGCGTCAACGGCATTCCGAAGGGCCGCAAGGTCCTCGCCAACTCCACGCTTCTCGTGAAGTCCACCGACGACGAACAGTACGACATCTCCGAGGATGAGATGGACGCGCGCCTGCAGCTTTCGCCTCTCACGACGTGGCGCAAGGTGACCTACCGCGTGCGCCGTGGCGACACGATCTACAAGATCGCCCGCCGCTGGAGGATCTCCGCCAAGTCGATCCGCAACGACAACCGCCTGCGCGGGGACATGCTCAGGATCGGTCAGCGCCTCACGCTCACCGTGCCGCGCGTCCAGCGCATGCCTGTGATCGCCCCGGCGACGACGGCCAAGAAGACCTCGGGCTCGCCCACCATCCATGCGGTGAGGCGGGGTGATTCGCTCTCGCAGATCGCCAGGCGTTACGGCGTGACGGTGGCCGCCATCAAGCGCACCAACCGCCTTCGCAGCAACAACATCAAGGTCGGGCAGCGCCTGCGCATCTATGCGCCCAATCAGCCCGAACCCCAGCTCAAGTACCACACCGTGGTGAGCGGCGACACGATCTCCGAAATCGCCGAACGCTATGGGGTGAGCCTGGTGCGTCTGAAGCGCGCCAACCAGATGACCTCGAACTTCCTCCGGGTCGGCCAGCGTCTCGAGATCCCCGCCTCCGAGGGCGTCTCTCAAACCAAGCGCGCCGTGGCCCGCGTCGAGGCGAAGGAGGCCGCCGCGCCCCAGCTTTCGAGCTACAAGGTGAGGAAGGGGGATTCGCTCTATTCGATCAGCCGACGCTTCGGTGTGACGATCGCGAAGATGCGCGAGGTCAACGGCCTCAAGAACAACTTCCTCAAGGTGGGGCACAACCTCGTCATCCCGGCGACGGCGCCGGTGCGCCCGGTCGTCCAGGCCAAGGCGACGGTCCCGACCCAGACGCGCTACAAGGTGCGCCGTGGCGACTCGCTCATCGCGATCTCCAAGCGCTTCAACGTCTCGGTCTCCTCGCTCCGCAAGCTCAACCGGCTCAACGGCTCCATGCTTCGTGAGGGCCAGCAGCTCCGCATTCAGTAAACACAACAAGGACGCCGTCCGGAAGGCCGGGCGGCGTGACGCATCAAGGAAACAATCATGGGATTCTTAAACGGCAAGAAGATTCTGATCACCGGTGTGATCTCCAACCGCTCCATCGCCTACGGCATCGCCAAGGCCTGCCACCGCGAGGGCGCCGAGCTCGCCTTCAGCTTCGCCAACGAGCGCTACAAGGAGCGCATCGAGGGCTTCGCGCGCGAGTTCGGCAGTGAACTCGTCTTCAACATGGACGTGAGCAAGGACGAGGACATCGCCGCCGTCGCCGAGGGCCTCGAGAAGGCCTGGGGCGGTCTGGACGGCTTCGTGCACTCGATCGGCTTCGCTCCGCGCGAGGCGATCGCCGGCGACTTCCTCGAGGGGATCTCCCGCGACGCCTTCAAGACCGCGATGGACATCTCGGCCTATTCCTATCCGGCCCTCGCCAAGGCCTTCCTCCCGCTCATGAAGGGCCGCAACGCCGCCGCGCTCGCACTCACCTACATCGGTTCCGAACGCGTCGTCCCCAACTACAACACGATGGGCCTTGCGAAGGCCGCCCTCGAGTCGGCCACCCGCTACATGGCCTCGAGCCTCGGCCGTGAAGGCATCCGCGCCAACGCCATTTCCGCCGGCCCGATCAAGACGCTCGCCGCCTCCGGTATCCAGGGCTTCAGCAAGCTCCTCCACACGATGGAGGAGGCTGCTCCCCTCGGTCGCACCGTGACGACCGATGAAGTCGGCAACGCCGCGGCCTTCCTCCTCTCCGACCTCGCCAGCGGCATCACCGGCGACATCGTCTACGTCGACGCGGGCTTTCATGCCATCGGCGTCGCGGAGATCGAGCGCTGATGCGTCCGCAGGGACCCGGAGCCGAAGGAGGAATGGGGATGGACCCGATGTTCCACGACGTGGCGGTCTTCATCAAGCCCACCGAAACCAAGGCCGCCGACCTGGAGGCCTTGATCGCCCTCGTTGAATCCGAGGGGTTCAAGGTATGGGTGTGCGAACGGAGCGCCGCGCTCCTCAAGGGGCGCTCGACCGAGCGTCCCGGCTACTCCCGCCGTCGTCTCGGCGAGCTCTGCGACATCGCCCTCGTGCTCGGGGGCGACGGCACGATGCTCGGCGTCACGCGTGACCTGAGCGAGTTCGACATCCCCATCGTCGGGATCAATGCGGGCCGCCTCGGCTTCATCACCGACATGGTGGTGGGGACGATGCACGAGCTCCTTCCGCCGATCCTCAAGGGGCGCTTCATCAAGGACCGCCGCTACCTCCTCGAGGGCGAGGTGATCCGAAACGGAGACTGCCTCTTCAAGCACATCGCCGTCAACGACATCGGCCTGAGCAACGGCCGCGTGGGCGGCATCATCGAGGCGAGGATCGACGTCAACGGCGACCCGATGGCCTGCCAGCTCGCCGACGGCATCATCTGCGCGAGCACGACGGGCTCCACGGCCTATTCCCTGGCCGCGGGCGGACCGCTCCTCCACCCGGCGCTCGACGGCATCTGTCTCGTGCCGGTGGCGGCGCACACCCTTTCGAACCGTCCGATCGTCCTGCCGGGCGACGCGGTGATCGAGGTGACGCTCTTAGACGCAAGGGAGGCCGTCGCCTACTTCGACGTGCAGGAATTCTTCGACGTGCAGCCCGGGGACGTCCTCCGCGTGAAGCGGAGCGAGAGGACGCTCACGATGCTTCATCCCGAAGGCTACGACTTCTTCGAGCTCCTCCGCCGCAAGCTCAAGTGGAACTACATGCCGGCCAACCACGCCAAGAACGAGAGCTCGATGTAGACATCTTTTTCAAACGGACTATCTGAGACCATGCTGACCAACCTGAACCTGCGCGACTTCGTGATTGTCGATTCGATGCACCTCGACGTGCGCTCCGGCTTCACCGTGCTCACCGGTGAGACGGGCGCGGGCAAGTCGATCCTGATCGACGCCCTGGAGCTCATCCTCGGCGGCAGATCCGACCCCGCGGTGGTCCGCGAGGGCACCGACAAGGCCGATATCTCGGCTGAGTTCTCGCTCACCCCCGCCGCCTCGGAATGGTTGAAGGAGCAGGAGATCGAGGCGTGCGACGGCATGCTCCTTGTCCGCAGGACGATCGACACGAAGGGGCGTTCCCGTGCCTGGATCAACGGCATCGTGGTGAGCGTCACGCAGTTGAGGGCGTTGGGCGAGCTCTTGGTCGACGTTCATGGTCAGCATTCTCATCAATCGCTCCTCAAGTCCGACTGTCAGCTCGCTCTTCTGGACGCCCACGCCGAGGCGGGCGGCATGCTCGCCGTCGTGGAGTCCGACTATGAGGCCTGGAGGCGTGCCCACGACCGTCTGGTCGAGGCCACGGCCAATCAGCAGGAGATCGAGGAGAAGGCGGAACGCCTCCGCTGGGCGATCGAGGACCTCGAGGCCTTGTCACCCGAAGAAGGGGAGTGGGAGAAGCTCAATGCGGACCACACCCGCATGGCCCACGGCGTGAGCATCGCCGAGGGGCTTCAGGAGGGGCTGGAGGGACTCACCGAGTCCGAGCAATCCGCTTCGTCGGTGATGTCGTCTGTGCACGCCAAGCTGACGTCCCTTTCCCGATACGACGAGCGGCTGAGCGAAATCGCCGACACGCTCTCTGCGGGCATCGACCTCGCGGAGGAAGCGGCTCATGAGATCACGAAGTACCTCGACCGAAACGACTTCGATGAGGAGACCTTCGAGCGGCTTGACCGCAGGGTTTCACAGTATTTCGACCTGGCCCGCAAGTTCCGCGTCGAACCCGAAGGGCTCCATGCCCTGCTTGAGGAGTACCGCGGGGAACTCGCCGATCTGACTTCGGCCAAGGACGTCGAAGGACTGAAGAAGGCCGAGAAGGCCGCTTTGGAGCGCTACGAAGCTGGAGCGGCGCGCCTCACCGAGCTTCGTTGCGAGGCCGCCAAGGAACTCGGACGTGCCGTCACCGAGCAGATGCAGGACCTCGCCATGGTCGGAGCCCGCTTCGAGGTCAAGTTGATCGCTAACGATCCCTCCCCCAAGGGACTTGAGCACTGTGAGTTCTGGATCGCCGGTCATGCCGGCGTGCAGACGCGTCCTCTCGTGCGTGTTGCGTCCGGCGGTGAGCTCGCCCGCATCAGCCTTGCCATCGCCGTGATCACGGCGCGTTCGACGCCGGTCCCGACGTTGATTTTCGACGAGGTCGACAGCGGCATCGGTGGAGCGGTGGCTGAGGTTGTGGGGATGCTGCTTCGTCGTCTCGGCAAGGACCGTCAGGTCCTCTGCGTCACCCACCTTCCCCAGGTTGCCTCCTGCGGTGACAACCATTGGAAGGTGGAGAAGCACTTGATCGACGGCAGGACCTTGAGTCAACTCTCTGTTCTGACCGATGACAAGCGCAAGTGGGAGATCGCCCGCATGTTGACGGGCATTGAGATCACTCAGAATGCCCTTGATGTGGCCGATGAAATGCTCAATCGTTGAGGTGCTTGAGATCGTACAGCGCGGTGTATTTTCTGAAGGTGTATACCGAGTGCATGATTGAGGTGACGAATCCCCATCCCATGTCCAGAAAACCCAGTTGTATGAAGTAGCTTCTGAAGAAGCTGAAAAGGGTCTTTCCGATTACTTTTCCTAAAGAGCAGGATTGGTTTTGGTGCGATTTCGCCCATAAAAAGGCGTAGGTGTTGTTCTTGTCGAACCAGTGCGAAAAGTTGCGGTAGGTGTAATGGAGGGCTTTCCCCTTGATCAACTTTATTTCGACCTGCTTGTCGAAGACGAGCTTTTCGTGGACTTTTCCTTCCCAATGAGCCTCGTTCGTTCTGTACAGGCGAAGAATCGTGTCGGGGCCCATGTTTCCGAATTTCAGAGGATGTCCGCACATCATGTTTGTTCGGTAGAACTTGAATGCGTAGGAGGCATGGGATTGGATTGCGGTTTTGATGTTCGTTGTCAAACGTTCGGATATGACTTCGTCCGAGTCAAGAAATAGCACCCATTCCGTATTGACCAGGGATTGAGCAAAATTTCTTTGGTCTGCAAAATCGCCTGGCCATTCACGTCTAACCCATTGTGCTTGAACTCCGTCGGCATAAGATTTGCTTTCATCTGTGCTTCCTGAGTCGACAACAAGAATCCTGCTTGATAGTTGTCGAGCGGCTTTCAAGGCTTTGCCGAAAACAGCTCCACCGTTTTTGTTGATGAATACGATGGTGAGGAGTTCGTTTGTCATTTGTTTTTGGTGAGTTCAAGAATGGCTTTTCGGACTTCGTCCACGCTGGGCCAACCTTCTTTGTCGCTTCCCAGTACGATGGCCTTCTCGTTCCAGGGGCGTGTGCGGGTAGGGTCGGTCACGCCCATGAGCGTGATCTGCGGTACGCCGACGGCAGCGGATACGTGACTGATGCCGGAATCGTTGGCGATGACGAATTGCGCCCTTTTGGTCAATGCTGCGTAGTTTCCGAGCGTTGTCGGAGGCAGGATCGTGGCGTCGGGACAGGCCTTTTGATTGAGTTCTTCCTCCCGTGGGGACGGGAAAACAATCGGTTCGATGCCAAGGCTCCTGAGAATTGGGCAGAGGGCGTTGAAATAAGGCCAGTGTTTGATTTTGCCGTGATGTAGGCCTCGAGCGACGGGTGCCAGAAGGGCGAACTTTTCGGGAATCGAATGTTTTTCAATGAGGTTGCGGGCGGCGGCCTCATGCCGGAGCATGAGTTCGAGTCCGAGTTCCTTCTGCGGTTCATCCCATGCGGGTGTGCCTCCCCAGGCCTTGATGGCACCGTGGGCGAGTCGGAAGAATCGTTCCACTTCGTGCATCGGACCAGGTTCGGGCACTTTGTAGGATAAAAGGAGGCGTCGTCCGTCGGTGGGGAAGCCAGTGTTTCGGATGCCGCCGATGGCAAAGAGCATGGCCGAGCTGATGGAGTTTGGGAAGAGGAGTCCGAGAGGGTTCTTGCCGACGTAGTTCGCGAGGTAGCGGATACGGCTCATGTCCTCGCTCACGTGTCCCTCGATCGGATCGAAACGGTATCCCGTTCCGTCGAAGAGGTCTTCGGCCCAGCGTTTCCCGAGAAGATGCGGCTTGTAGCCGCTCGCTTCGAGGAGGTGCAGGGCGGGGAGGGTCATGCAGCAATCGCCGACGTGGTTCGGCAGACGACAGAGTACTTCGGTCATTTGTCTTTTTATGTGAGAAAATGGGGTTGGTTCCCCCATTTTATCCGTTCAGTCGGTATGATGGGCGGGCTTCCTACGGATAACCAGATCATGTTGAAAAAACTGCCCATTCTTCGCAATCCCGCCTTGATGCGGCTCTTCGGATATCTTCCTCCCTACAAGTGGACGATCGTCGCCGCGATGATCGCCATGCTCGTGAGCGGTGGCTCGTCTTCGCTCATTGCGCTCGTCCTCGGCCGTCTGACGGACATGGGCTTTCATGAACACAATCCCGACGCCGTCTGGTGGGCGCCGGCCGCGCTTGTTCTCATCACCATTCTTTACGGGGGCTCCCAATATCTGAGTCAGTTCTGGCTTGTTCGTGTGTCCCAGTCCGTACTGAAGGAAATCCGCATGGTGATGTTCGATCGGGTTCTTCGCTGGCGTGAAGAAACGGTAAGCCAATATCGTGTCGGTCAGGTGCAGGCGAAGTTCATCAACGAGGCGTCGAACGCCTTGGGTGGAGCCGCCGCCACCTTGACGACGATCATTCGTGAGTCCGCCCAGGTCGTCGGGTTGATCGCCGTTCTTTTCTGGCACAACTGGCAGTTGAGCATCGTCACCTTCCTGATCGCGCCGATGCTGGCCCTCGTGCTTCGGTGGACGAACAAGAAGATCAAGGGCTTCACGCATCGTCTCCAGAAGATGTTTGGCGTTCTCGTTGGCAACATCCAGGAGGCCTATCTGGGTGAACGCGTCGTCAAGATTTATGGCGGTCATGAATATGAAGTGGAGCGCTTTGCTGACGTCAATGAACAGCTTCGGGAACTCAATCTCAAGAGTCAGCAGGTGAACGCCGCCTCAACGCCGCTCACCCAGCTCATCACCATGGCGGGTGTCGCCGTCGTGGTCGTCGTGGCGCTTTTGCAGGCTCAGGCGGGCGAGCTCACGATTGGGGAGTTCACGACATTTCTGGCCGCCCTTCTTTTGCTTCAGTCGCCGATCAAGCGTCTGTCCTCTTTGAACGGAACGACGGCGGCGATGACGGCCGCCGCTGAAAGCCTCTTCACCTTCATCGACATGCCGGTAGAAGAGGACCCGGGCGACAAGGAACTGCCTCATCCCGTCAAGGGCGAAGTCGTTTTCAAGGACGTCTGCTTGCAGTATCCGACGGCGAAGAAGATGGCTTTGAAGAACTTCAACTTGACGGTGAAGCCGGGCGAGGTCATCGCTCTCGTTGGCAGTTCGGGATCGGGGAAGACGTCGGTCATCAACCTCCTTCCGCATTTCTGGACGGCCACGTCGGGCGACATCACCATCGACGGCGTTTCCATCAACGAGGTGACGCTTTCAAGCCTGAGGAAGAACATGGCGCTTGTCAGTCAGGACGTCGTGATTTTCGACGGCACGATTCGGGACAACATCGCCTATGGATGTCGTGACACGGCCACGGATGAGGAGATCCTCCGCGCGGTCGAGGCGGCTGCTTTGACGGATTTCGTCAAGGGGTTGCCTGACGGGCTTGACACCCAGGTGGGTGCTCAGGGCAATGCACTCTCCGGTGGGCAGCGTCAGCGCATTTCCATTGCGAGGGCTTTCCTCAAGGATGCACCGATCGTTCTTCTCGACGAGGCGACGAGTGCGCTTGACACCGAAAGTGAAAAACACGTTCAGGTTTCTCTGGACCGCTTGATGAAGGGACGCACGACCTTCGTCGTCGCACACCGGCTCACCACCATCCAGCACGCCGACCGGATCGTCGTGATGAAGAACGGTGAGATCGTGGAGACGGGTGATCACGAGGAGCTCCTTGCGAAGAAGGGGGCCTACGAGCACCTTTACACGCTCCAGTTCTCGGATGTCCGACAGGACCACCACAACAAGCCTCACACGCCGGAGGAGGAATAGTCGGCGCCGTTCGGAGCCGATGGACCCTTTGCCATCGGCTCTTCTCTTTTCCAGCTTTTGGGGGACAACAGACTCATGGCTATCAGTGTTTTCGATTTGTTCAAGGTCGGCATCGGACCATCCTCTTCTCACACCGTGGGGCCGATGCGGGCGGCGGACGCCTTCCTCGCCTTGTTGAAGAAGAAGGGCATCCTTGAGAAGGTGAAGGCCGTCAAGGTCGTCCTGATGGGGAGCCTCGCCGCCACGGGCAAGGGGCACGGGACGGACAAGGCCGTTCTCCTCGGATTGATGGGGGAGCGTCCCGAGACCATCGATCCGGACATCGTTGACGTCTCCGTCGAGCGAATCGAAAGGACACATGAGCTCAAACTTGGTGGTGTCGTGACGGTGCCTTTCGACCCCGCCAAGGATATTTCCTTTGAACCGCAGATCGTGCCGCCGTTTCATACAAACGCCATGGATATCGAGGTGCATGGCGACGAGGGCGTGCTTTACAAGCGTCGTTATTACTCCGTCGGCGGTGGCTTCGTCGTTGCGGCGACCGAGGAGGACCCCGATGTCCCCGTGACGAAGAAGACCTATCGTGATGGCGAAGTAGAGCTGCCTTACCCGTTTAAGTCGGGCGATGAGCTCCTTGCCATGGCGAAGAAGCATAAAAAGAGCATCGTCGAAATGGTGCGGGCCAATGAGGAGGCCTTTTCGCCAGGGAAGGACATCGATGCGGAGCTCGACCACATCTGGGCGGTGATGCAGGCGTGCATCGACCGGGGTTTCCGGGAGTCTGAGCCGCTTGCGGGGCCCTTCAAGGTCGCGCGCCGCGCCAAACAGCTTCGTGAGGAGCTGTTGGCGGCGGGGGATGATCCGCTCGTTGTGCTTGATTGGGTGAACGCCTACGCCATCGCCGTGTCCGAAGAAAACGCCGCCGGAGGGCGCGTCGTGACCGCACCGACCAATGGAGCGGCCGGTATCGTTCCCGCCGTGATTGAGTACTATCTCAAGCATGTGCCTGGTGCCACCCAGGGGTGTGTCAGGACCTTCCTTCTGACCGCCGGGGCAATCGGCATGCTCTTCAAGGAGAATGCCTCGATTTCCGGCGCTGAAGTGGGTTGTCAGGGTGAGGTTGGCGTGGCCTGTTCGATGGCCGCGGGCGGACTGGCTGCTGTGTTGGGCGGTACGCCCGAGCAGATCGAGAATGCCGCGGAAATCGGCATGGAGCACAATCTCGGGCTTACGTGTGATCCGGTGGCGGGTCAGGTCCAGATCCCCTGCATTGAAAGGAACGCCGTGGGGGCGGTAAAGGCGATCAACGCGGCCCGCATGGCTATGCGTGGGAATGGACAGCATTACATCAGCCTCGACAAGGTCATGAAGACCATGCTCGAGACGGGACGCGACATGCAGAGCAAATACAAGGAGACGAGTCTCGGCGGATTGGCCGTGAGTATCGTCGAATGCTGATTCCTTGATTGAAAGACAAATCGGGGCGGTTCATAGCGAACCGCCCCGTTTTTTGAGGGAAAGCTTGGAGAGAAAGGCTGTCAGCCGAGTCGATGTAGGTACCAGCGGACGGTTTCCTCGAAGCCCTCGTCAAAGTGGACCTGTGGGCGCCAGCCGAGCTCCCGACGTATCTTGCCGGCATCGAGGCCGTAACGGCGGTCATGCCCCGGCCTGTCGGCGACATGGGCGATGAGGTCTTCGTATTTCCCGTTTTTTCGCGGCCGCAATCTGTCGAGTGTGGTGCAGAGCTTCCTGAGGAAGTCGAGGTTCGTCATCTCGTGATTGGCGCCGACGTTGTAGCTTTCACCCGGGATGCCGTTCTTCAGGACGGTTTCAATGGCCCGGCAGAAGTCATCGACGTGGATCCAATCGCGGACTTGTTCTCCGTCGCCGTAGACGGTGAGCGGCTTTTCTTTAAGGGCCTTGTAGATCATGAAAGGGAGGAGTTTTTCCGGGTACTGCCTCGGTCCGTAGTTGTTCGTGCAGCGGACCGTGACGACGGGCAGGCCGTAGGTCTTGAAGAAGGCGCGTCCGAGCTGGTCCGCCGCGGCCTTGCTCGCCGAGTAGGGACTGCTCGGTGCGAACGCCCGGGTTTCGTCGCTCGGCGGAATGTCCGTGGGGAGCGATCCGTAGACTTCGTCCGTCGAGATGTTGATGAAGCGGAAGTCGGCGGGAAGGCGTCCGAGGCGCCGTTGACAGATCGAGAGGAGGTTCGCGGTGCCCATGACGTTCGTCTGGACGAAGCGCAGGGGATCGGAGATCGATCGGTCGACGTGGCTTTCCGCTGCGAAGTGGACGACCACACGGGGACGGTGGCGCTCGAACAGTTCGTCGACGAGCAGGCTGTCGGCGACGTCCCCGTGCACGAAGACGAGGCGCGTATCGTCCTTGACGTCGGCGAGGTTGCCGAGGTCGCCCGCGTAGGTGAGTGCGTCGAGGACGACGACGGGCTCGTCGTGTTCCTGAAGGTGTCTGATGACGAAGTTCGAGCCGATGAAGCCGGCGGCGCCGGTGACGAGGAGCATGGGATCTCCGGTGGAGGGAGGAAAAGGATGGGTGTCTTTGTGGGCAATCCTACTACAATGTGGGGATCGGGGGCGGGACGAGGTCCCGCTCCATTCATTGAGGATTCATCGTGGAAACCATCTTAATCAACGCGGGCGCCTTTGAAACGCGCGCCGCGGTGCTCATCGACGGCGTGCTCGAGGACTATCAGGTCGAACAGGTCAAGTCGCGCGGTCTGAGCGGAAACATCTACCTGGGCAAGGTCGTCCTTCCCGGGCTTCAGGGCGCCTTCGTCGACATCGGCCTCGAGAGGACGGCCTACCTTCATGTGAGTGCCGTCCGTCAACCCGACCCCCGCCATCCCAAGGCGATCGAGAACGTCGTCCATCAGGGTGACCGCATCCTCGTGCAGGTGATCAAGGATCCAATCGGCACGAAGGGGGCCCGCCTGAGCATGCTCATTTCGCTTCCGGGACGGCATCTCGTCATGCTTCCTTATGAAAAGCACGTCGGCGTCTCCCAGAAGATCGGGGACGAGGAGCTCCGTGAGTCGCTCCGCGCCATGGTCGCGGAGATGCGCTCGCCCGAGTACGAGGGCGGCTACATCGTCCGCACCTGCGCCGACGACGTCGACGAGGAGACGCTGAGGGCCGACATGGACTATCTCGAGCGCCTCTGGCGTGAAATCCGTTCGAAGGCCGCCGAAGGTGATGCGCCGGCGCTCGTCTTCCAGGAGCTCTCCCTCGCGGAGCGCATGCTCCGCGACCGGGCGGGCAGGAGCACCGAGTTCGTCTGGGTCGACTCCAAGGAGGCCTACGCGGGACTCGTCTCGTTCACGGAGCGCTACATGCCGGGGCTCCGGCCGCTCCTCCGCCTCTACTCCGGAGGCGGGGCGCTCTTCTCGTTCTTCAAAATCGAGAACGACGTCGCCGACCTCATCAAGCGCAATGTCGCCCTGAAGAGCGGCGGCTACCTCGTCATCGACCAGACCGAGGCGATGACGACGATCGACGTCAACACGGGCGGCTACGTCGGCAACCGTGATTTCGCGAGCACGGTCTTCAACACCAACCTCGAGGCGACCGAGGTGATCGCCCGGCAGATGCGCCTGCGCAATCTCGGCGGCATCGTCATGGTCGACTTCATCGACATGAAGTCGCTCGCTCATCGGAGGGCCGTCCTCGAAGCGTTGAGGAAGGCCGTTTCGGGCGACCGAAACACCGTCACCGTGAGCGACTTCACCGAGCTCGGCCTCATTGAGATGACGAGGAAGCGCACGCGCGACTCCCTCTCCCACGTGCTTTGCGTGCCTTGTCCCCTCTGCCAGGGGCGGGGGATGATCCTGAGCGCGCGCTCCGTGGCGTACGAAATGATGCGGGAGTTGGCAAAATTGAAGAAGGAGGTGAAGGGGGCCCGCCGTTTCCGGGTGCGCGCCCACCCGAGCGTCGTCGAGCTTCTCGAGCATGAGGAGAGGGACGCCTTCGAGCTGCTCCAGACCTTCGTCGACGGAGGCGTGGAGCTCGAGGCGGACGACGCCCTGAGCCCGGAGCGATACGCCGTCGTGCTCGGTTGAGCACGTCGGACAAAGATGAAAAGGACAAGGAGAAGTAATGGCACGACCGACTTTTTACTGGTATGACTTCGAGACCTTCGGGCTGAACCGCCGGAGCTCGCGCCCGGCGCAGTTCGCGGGCCTGCGCACCGACATGGACTTCAATCCCGTCGGTCGCGGCGAAGTGCTCTACAACCGTTTGAGCCGGGACGTGCTGCCCGAACCCTCGAGCTGCTTGATCACGCACATCACCCCGCAGGAATGCGAGGCGAAGGGGCTCTGCGAGGCCGAATTCTCGCAGGAGGTCTGGAAGCGCCTCAACGAGCCCGATACGGTGAGCATCGGCTACAACACGCTCGGATTCGACGACGAGGTGTGCCGCTTCCTCTTCTGGCGCAACTTCCTCGATCCGTATTCGCATCAGTGGAAGTCGGGGTGCTCCCGCTGGGACCTCTACCCGATCGTCCTCGCCGTCTGGGCGCTGCGCGGTGACACGGACTGGATCCGCTGGCCGTACTGGAGGGAGCTCGACCCCGTCCGTCATCCGGGCGTGCATGACCGCGAGGGCGTGAGCTTCAAGCTCGAACTCCTCACCGAGTTCAACAACCTCGAGCATGCCAAGGCGCACGATGCGCTCTCCGACGTCGAGGCGACGGTCGCCCTCGCCAAGCTCATCGCCACCCACGAGCCGCGTCTCTGGAAATGGGCCTTCGAGCACCGCGACAAGGCCTCGGTCGTCCGTGAAATCACCTCGGGGCCGTTCGTCTGGATCTCCCCGAGGCTCACCTCGCGCCGCAAGTTCACGGCTGTCGTCCAGCCGATCGTCTTTCATGAGAAGACCAACCAGGCTTTCGTCTGGGACCTGCGGGAGGACCCCTCGATCCTGCTCGGCCTCTCGGCCGAGGAGATCCGGGAGCGTCTTGGGAGCCGCAGGTCGCTTGAGGAGAAGGGACTCGAACGCCTGCCGATCTTCCGCCTCAAGACGAACGAATCCCCGTTCGTCTGTTCGAGTCTCGGCATCATCCGAGGCTCCCGCTGGGAGGCGCTCGGCCTTGACAGGCGCGTCATCGAGGCGAACGCCGCCAAGCTCCTCGAAATCGCCCCGCGCGTCGCGGGCACGGTCGAGGAGGGATGCGTCTTCATGTCCGACGACGAACCCGTCGAGGCCGAGGAAGCCCTCTACGAGGGCGGCTTCCCTTCGAACAACGACCTCGCCCTTCGCGACCGCGTCCGCTCCCTGGGCGGCGAGGAGCTCGCCTCGCAGATCCAGGGCGGCCACCTCGTCTTCGAAGACCGTCGCTTCGCTGAGATGCTCGAGCGCTACCTCGCTCGCAACTGGCCCGAACTCCTCACCGCGGAGCAGGCCGTCGCCTGGGAGGCGAGGCTCCGCTTCGTGCTTTCGGGCGGCACTGGCGCCAGGAGCCTGAGCGAGTTCCAGGACGAGCTCGACAGCCGCATCGAGGAGCTCTACGAGAAGGGCTCCGTCTCCGACGAGGACTTCGAGGTCCTCGATCAGCTCTCCGATTGGGCGACGGCCTTGTCGGCGGTCTTCGAGTGAGGGCGGGGAGGCGCTTTCGTACGGAGCGGGAGGCGCCGCCCGGGGTAAAAGCGGGTATATTTAGTAAGACCCGTGTGCGAAAGCACAAAAAAAGAGGGACTCCCGCTAAAATGTGGAGAACCCCATAGTCGATGCGTCCCGAGTCATTATCATCGGGACTTCAGTTTAACCGTAGCGTGGAAGCATTCTCATGACCTCCGAGAAGGATACGCCTGTAGCACAGGTGACGAACTTTATTCGTACACAGATTGAAGACGATTTGAAGAGCCAGACCAACCGGCCCCGTTTCTGGTGTGGTCATCCCGCCCCCTATACCGAACAGGCCGAGAAGGGCTGTGAGGACGTGGCCAGGATCCGCACGCGCTTCCCGCCGGAACCCAACGGCTATCTCCACATCGGCCATGCCAAGAGCATCTGCCTGAACTTCGGCCTGGCCCGCGACTACGGCGGCGCCTGTCATATGCGCTTCGACGACACCAACCCCGAGAAGGAGGATCAGGAGTACGTCGACGGCATCATCGATTCCGTGCGTTGGCTTGGTTTCGACTGGACGTTCAACGGCCGTGAGAACCTCTACTACGCGAGCTCCTACTTCGACTACATGTACGAGTTTGCCGAGCACCTGATCAAGGAGGGCTACGCCTACGTCGACGAACAGACGCCCGACGAGATGCGCGAGACGCGCGGCACCCTGAAGGAGCCGGGCACCAA
This sequence comes from uncultured bacterium, assembly GCA_905215795.1. Lineage (GTDB taxonomy): Bacteria > Pseudomonadota > Gammaproteobacteria > Burkholderiales > Burkholderiaceae_F > Sutterella. The sequence goes on from CAJMRV010000007.1 coordinate 17,210, forward strand.
CTCGCCCTACCGCGACCGCCCGGCCGAGGAAAGCCTCCGCCTGTTCCGCGAGATGCGCGAAGGCAAGCACGAGGAAGGCTCGATGGTGCTCCGCGCCAAGATCGACATGGCCAGCCCGAACATGAACCTGCGCGACCCGGCCATCTACCGCATCCGCTTCGCCGAACATCACGCCACGGGCGACAAGTGGTGCATCTACCCGATGTACACGTTCGCCCATCCGATCGAGGACACGCTCGAGAACATCACACACTCGATCTGCACGCTCGAATTTGAAGACCAGCGCGCTTTCTACGATTGGGCCCTCGAGCGCGTCATCCCCGTGCTGCGCACGCCGCAGTACGAGGAGGCCTGCTCGATCCTGAAGGCGATGCGCGATGGCGCTGACGATCGCGCCCACGCCTTCGTGAAGGCCGCCCGTGACGCTCGCGAGAAGCTCGGCCACTCCGTCGAGGAGGAAAAGCTCGCCGCCTTCTTCGAAACGACGTCCGAAGACATCACGTCCGAAGAAGTCTCCGCCGTCCTCGACATTATCCTTTCGGCGCCCTCGCACTTCACGCCGCTCATGCAGGCCGCCCTCACGGTGGTCCGCCCGAATTTCTTCCTGCTCTCGCACCAGTACGAGTTCAACCGCTTGAACCTCACCTACGTCGTGGTGAGCAAGCGCAAGCTGATCGCCCTCGTCCAGGGCGGCCACGTCGACGGCTGGGACGACCCCCGCATGCCGACGATCGTCGGTCTGCGCCGCCGCGGCTACACGCCCGAGAGCATGCGCCTCTTCGCCGAGCGCTGTGGTGTCTCGAAGGTCTCCGGCGGCTGGATCGATTACTCCGTCCTCGAGCAGAGCCTGCGCGAGGACCTCGAGGCGAAGGCCGCCCGCCGCATGGCCGTGATGAAGCCCCTGAAGCTCATCATCGACAACTACCCCGAAGGCAAGACGGAGACGCTCGTCGCCGACAACCATCCGCAGGATCCCGCCATGGGCCAGCGCGAAATCACCTTCTCGCGCGAACTCTGGATCGAGGAGAGCGACTTCGAGGAGGTCCCGCCCAAGGGCTTCCGCCGTCTCACGCTCCCGACCGCCGACAAGCCCGCCAAGCCGGTGCGCCTGCGCTACGGCTACATCATCGTTCCGACCTCGGTCGACAAGGATGAGGAGGGCAACGTCGTGGCCGTCCACGCCGACTACCTCCCCGAGACGAAGTCCGGCACGGAGGGTTCCGCCACGGTCAAGGCCAAGGCCACGATCCACTGGCTCGATTCGAAGACCGCCGTCCCCGCGGAGATCCGCGTTTACGACCGCCTCTTCAACGTCCCGCATCCCGACGAAGGCGAGGGCGATTTCCTCGACCGTCTGACGCCCGACTCCAAGCAGGTGCTCGAAGGCTTCGTCGAGCCGGCCGCCGCCGCAGCCGCCCGCGACGAGAAGTTCCAGTTCGAACGACAGGGCTATTTCGTCGCCGACCGCGTCGACCACACGCCCGAAAAGCCGGTGTTCAACCTCTCGGTGACCCTGCGCGATTCCTGGGGCAAGTAAGCTCTTTCCGGGAGCTCCCCTGCGGGGGCTCCCAATTCGTAACATAAGGAAAAAACGGCATCTTCTCCTCCTTTCGGAGGGGTTGCACGCTTTTGTACTGTGTTATTATTTTGTGGCCTGAAGGTTGGTACCCGGGGACGCATCCGAGCGTCCTCCAGCTTTCTCAGGTTACTTATGAAACGTCGTGATGGGACGCCGCGATTCCATGCGGACGCCCGGCGCGTTCACTAAACAAAGACTCTATAGAGGATCTTATTATGAAGAAATTGCTCGTTGTCGCCGTTGCCGCCATGTTCGCCGCCGGTGCCGCCAATGCCTACAAGGATGGTTCCTACGAAGGTGAAGGCAAGGGCCGCGAATCCACGATCAAGGTTCAGGTCGTCGTCAAGGACCAGAAGGTCGCCGACGTCAAGATTCTGAGCCAGGGCGAAACCGAAGGGATCTTCGATGCCGCCAGGGACGAAATCCTCCCGGCCGTCGTCAAGAACAACGGCACGAAGGGTGTCGACGCCGTCGCCGGCGCCTCGCTCTCCAGCAAGGGCATCATCGACGCCGTGAATGCGGCTCTCGCCAAGGCCAACTAATATCGGCCCGCGTGTCCTGCGCGTATGAAAAGGGGGGCGTCGCCCCCCTTTTTCGTATCCGACGGAACCGCGCCGCCCTCTTTCTTCTCCCCGGCGTCCCGCTTCCGCGGGACGAGTCCATTTTCCAGAGGTCCGATCTTGAAGACGTCCCGCGCCATCATTTCGCTTGCCCTTGCCGCCGCCATCGGCGTCGGTTTCGTCACCCTCAAGCACGAGTCCGTTGATGCGGCTCCCGCCGTTGAGTCCGCTCCCGCAGCGGCCGGGGCCGTGAAGCCGGCTTCGACGGAGTCCGTCCCCGTCTCCGCCCCTGTCGCCGCTGAGGCGGCTCCGGCGAAAACCGCCGCAGAATCCGTCGGGGATGCGGCCGCTGCGGCGCCCGCCGAGGTCCGTGAGAACATCGCCATGTACAAGATGGGCACGGTCGTCAACGGCTCGGTCTTCGCCCCCACCCAGATCGAGGCGGACCGCCTCAAGGCGGAGTTCCAGCGCAAGGTCGCCTTCTACGACGACCTCCTCACGGTGCACCGCGACTCCCCGTTGAACGAGGTGAACAAACGTGCGGGTGAAACGGTCGAGGTTCCCGTCGAGGTGGCCCGACTGATCGAGCGCAGCGTCGCCATCGCCCATGATTCGGACGGCGTCTTCCAACCGATGATCGGTCCGGTCGTCAACCTCTGGAAAATCGGATTCGGCGGGGACAAGGTGCCCACCGACGAGCAGATCGCCCGTGCCGTCTCCCTTGTCGACCATGCCAAGGTGAGCGTCACCTACAAGGACGGACATGCCTACGCCCGCATCGGACAGGGCCAGAGCATCGACCTCGGCGGCATCGCCAAGGGCTACATCGGCACGGCCCTCGCGGAGGACCTCGTCGCCAAGGGTATGAAGCACGGCCTGATCAATCTCGGCGGCAACGTCGTCGCCGTGGGTGAGAAGGCCCCCGGCACCCCTTGGTCGATCGGACTGCAGATCCCTGGGCATCCCCGCGGCGAACCCTTCGCCATCGTGCGCGTCGCCGACACGAGCGTCGTCACCTCGGGCGCCTACGAGCGTTACTTCGAGAAGGACGGCAAGCGCTACGCCCACATCCTCAGCCCCAAGACGGGCCGCCCCGTCACGACGGACATCTCCTCGGTGACGATCATCTCCAAGGACGGCACCTTCGCCGACGCCTGGTGCACGGCGCTTTTCGCCATGGGCTGGGACAAGGCTCGTGAATACCTAGTGACGCATCCCGACGTGGCCTGTATCATGTTGAATGGCGACATGAAGCGGATCGTCGCGACGGAGGCGGCACGCCCGTTCCTCCACGCCCTCGTCGGGGACTACGACCTCGAATTCATCCGCTGACCGGCACGACACCCCGCCGGGGCTTTTTTCACACGCAAAAGAGCGCACTTCATCGCCGGAGTGCGCTCTTGGTTTCTTCATCAGGATTGCCAACATGACGGACCCACGTTTTGTCCACCTTCGCATGCACACCGAATATTCGGTCACCGACAGCATCATCCGCATCGACGATGCGATCGATGAGGTCCGCAGGCAGGGCGGCGTGGCCTTCGGCGTCACGGACATGATGAACGTGTTCGGCGGCCTGCGCTTCTACACCCACGCGCAGAAGGCCGGCCTCAAGCCCATCCTGGGGTGCGACATCAAGATTAAGAACACGGCGCTCCCCGACAGTCCCGACGTGATGACGCTCTACTGCATGAACCGCGAGGGCTTCACCGCGTTGAGCGAACTCCTCACGCGCGCCTTCCTCGAGACGGACCCGCGCTTCCGCGGTCAGATCGACGAGGAGTGGTTCGCCGAGCCGGGGGCGACGAGGGGGCTGATTGCCCTCACGGGCGGCGTCTCGGGCAAGATCTCCCGTCTTCTTCAGAGCGACCTCGAGCGCGTCGCCGAGGAGACCATCGCGCGCTACGCCGAATGGTTCCCCGACCGCCTCTACCTCGAGGTGCAGCGGAGCGGCAAACCCATCGAGGAGTTCAACATCCACTTCCTCGCCAATCATGCCGTCAAGACGGGGCTCCCGCTCGTGGCGACCCATCCCGTGCAGTTCCTCCACAAGGAGGACTTCGAGGCCCATGAGGTGCGCTGCTGCATCGCCGAGGGCTACACGCTCTCGGACCCCCGTCGAAAGAAGAACGTCACCCCGGAGCAGTACCTGAAGACCGAGGAGGAGATGTGCGAACTCTTCGCAGACCTCCCCGGAGCGCTCGTGAACTCGGTCGAGATTGCCAAGCGCTGCAACATCGACGGCCTCCTCAGTGCTCCCCAGCTCCCGGACTTCCCGACGCCCGAGGGGATGAGCCTCGACGACTACATGGACCACCTTTCGCGTGAAGGTCTTGAGCGTCGTCTTGAATTCCTCTATCACGACGAGAAGGAGCGCGACGAGCGTCGTCCCGAGTACGTCAAGCGCCTCGACTACGAACTCGGCATCATCAAGAAGATGCAGTTCCCGGGCTACTTCCTGATCGTGCAGGACTTCATCAACTGGTCCAAGAAGAACGGCGTGCCTGTCGGGCCGGGCCGCGGCTCCGGCGCGGGCTCGCTCGTCGCCTACAGTCTCGGGATCACCGACCTCGACCCCCTGAAGTACGACCTCCTTTTCGAACGCTTCCTCAACCCGGAACGCGTCTCGATGCCTGACTTCGACGTCGACTTCTGCCAGTACAACCGCGACCGCACGATCGAGTACGTCAAGCGCACCTACGGCGTGGACGCCGTGAGTCAGATCGCCACCTTCGGCACATTGGGCGCCAAGGCCGTGATCCGCGACGTCTCCCGCGTGATGGGCCTCCCCTTCAGGAAGGCCGACGAGCTCTCCAAGCTCGTCCCCGCCCAGCCGGGCAAGAACGTCACCCTGAAGGAGTGCATGGAGTCCGTACCGGGCTTCAAGGAGTTCGTCGAGGCCGACGTCCAGTACAAGGAGGTCCTCCGCATGGCGCGCCCCCTGGAGGGCCTCACGAGGAACCTCGGCATGCACGCGGGCGGCGTTCTGATTGCGCCCCGAAAGCTCACCGACTTCTGTCCGCTTTACAACTCCGACGGCGCCCCTGAGAACACCGTGAGCCAGTTCGACAAGAAGGACGTGGAGAACGCCGGCCTCGTGAAGTTCGACTTCCTCGGCCTCACCACGCTTTCGATCCTGCAGAAGTGCAAGGAGTACATCGACCAGCTCAATCCGGGGACGGACTTCGATCTCTCGCGTATCCCGATCGATGATCCGGAGACCTACCGAACCTTCCAGGAGGGGAGGACGGTGGCCGTCTTCCAGTTCGAATCCTCGGGCATGCAGCAGCTCCTCATGCAGGCCAAGCCGGACCGCCTCGAGGACCTGATCGCCTTGAACGCCCTTTATCGTCCGGGTCCGATGGACCTCATCCCGTCGTTCATCAACCGCAAGTTCGGACGCGAGGAGATCACCTATCTCGACCCCCGCATGGAGCCGGTCCTGAAGGAGACCTACGGCATCATGGTTTATCAGGAACAGGTGATGCGAGTGGCTCAGGTCGTGGGCGGGTATTCGCTGGGCGGCGCCGACCTGCTGCGCCGCGCCATGGGCAAGAAGAACGTCGAGGAGATGCAGCGGCAGCGCACCGTGTTCATCAAGGGCGCGGGCGAGCGCGGGGTCTCCGCCTCGGTAGCGACCGAGATCTTCAACTTGATGGCGAAGTTCGCGGGCTACGGCTTCAATAAGTCCCATGCGGCGGCCTATTCCTACGTGGCCTACCAGACCGCCTACTTGAAGACGCATCACACGGCCCCCTTCATGGCGGCCAACTTGTGCATGGTGATGGACCAGTCCGACAAAATCCGCCACCTGATCGACGACGCGGCCAAGTACGGTGTCGCGATTCTTCCCCCCGACGTGAACAAGTCCGAGTGGTTCTTCACGACGCCGGACACGAAGCACATCCGCTACGGCTTCGGCGGAATCAAGGGAATGGGGCGCATGCAGGCCGACGCCATCGTCGAGGCAAGGAAGAAGGACGGTCCGTTCATCGACCTCTTTGACCTTGCCGCCCGCGTGCCGTCCCTCTCCGGGCGTCTCCTTGAGGGGCTCATCCGGGCCGGCGCCCTCGATTCGCTCGACCGGGACCGCGGCAAGCTCCACGGCAACATCGCCCAGGCGGTGAGCGCCGCGCAGACGGTCGCCGCAAGCGCGGGCCAGAGCTCGCTTTTCGGGGACATCGACGAGCCGCAGCGCATCGTCAACTGGGTCCCTGCTCGTTCCTGGTCGAAGTACCGGGAGCTCAAGCTTGAAAAGCATGTTTTGGGACTCGCTATGAGCGGGGTGATGTACGACGTCTATCGCGACGAGCTGAAGAGCTTCGGTGGAACGCCGATCGAGAGGATTCTGAAGAGTCCGACGAGGCCCTCCTCCGACAAGCGCCGCCACCGTTCCAAGAAGGGCGACACCCGCGTCGCTGGCGTCATCACCGAGGTCCGTGAGATCTCAGGAAAGCGCGGCCTGATGGGCATCCTTACGATCGAGGATGACACCGGCAGCATCGACGTGACGTGCTTCAGCGACATCTACGAGCGCGCTCGGATTCACTTGAAGGTGGACAATGCGGTCTGCATCGAGGGGTTTGCCGAGTACGACAACTTCCGGGGCGGCATGGCCGTCCGTGCCACGCGCATCATCACGATGACGGACCACAGGGCGGCGCATGCACAGTACGTGCGGATCCGCGTCAAGGACAACATCCATCGTGATTCGATCGACAAGATCCACACGATCGTGCTCGACCATCTCGTGGGGTATGGTGTGCCCGTGGTCCTGCAGGTCGAAGGCAAGGACCTGACGGGGCGGGTGGTGGCGCGTCAGCAGGTCGGTTACATCGACGACCTGATTGACGCCCTGAACGACTTCCCTGACGTCGTCGAGGCGGAACTGGTTTATTGATTTATAGGAATTCTTATGAACGAAAAGATAAGTGTCTTGATGCCTGTTTATAAAACGCCGATAGAATGGCTTGATGAAGCTATTGAGTCGATACTGGGGCAGACCTATGGAAATTTTGATTTCATTATTGTCAATGATCGCGCTCCAGAGGCGGAAACGATTCGTCTTCGAGAGTGGTCGTTAAAAGATAATCGAATTCGACTGATAGAACATGAAGAGAATTTGGGGTGCGCTGAAGCATTGAATACGGGACTTCGAGCTTGCAAAACTCGATTGGTCGCTCGTATGGATTCCGATGATAGAAGTCTTCCTGAGAGATTAGAAAAGCAATTGGAGTATTTCACAAAGCATCCTGAAGTGGATGTTTTGGGTACATCATTTTGCTATCATCACTCACCCTCTAAGGTTCATCATAGGCCACTTACCAATGAGGCATGTCATTTTTCGTTGATGTATTGTTCTCCTCTTGCGCATCCCACCGTCATGTATAAGCGCGAGGTAATAGATTGTTTAGGGGGGTACAACAAAGAGTGCCTTTATGCGGAAGATTATGATTTATGGGCGAGAGGGGCTCTTCAGGGGATAATTATAGAAAACATGCAAGAGGTATTGTTGGCTTATAGATATAAGAAGTGTGATGAAAATGCCGATTACATAAGAAAACAAAAAGACACCTCTACATCCGTATCTGATATGTATTCGGAAGCTTTTTTAAAGAAATTATGCGT
>CAJMRV010000008.1 GCA_905215795.1 uncultured bacterium
TTGGTGGTGTGAGAGGGGAGGAGCACTGAGAGTGCTCCCCTCTACTCGATTCCGGCGACGAACTCCTCACCACGCTCGACGTCTATGTGGCGATGGCGCTCTTCGATCCGGAGGTGAGCGCGAGGCTCGAGGCCTCCGCCGACCCGACGGTCGCGGCGGCCGTGCGCCGTTTCGCCGACCGGCTCCTCCGGAAGGGAAGCCGCGTCGTGGGCCACGCCGCCCATCTGGTGGCGGGCACCGACGCCGGTGCCGCCGGGGAGAAGACCGTGCTGCGCCGCGCGGGCAACCGCGTGATGCTCGGTGCGGTCCTCGCCACGCTCCTCTCGCTCGCCGTCAAGGGCAGGGGGCTCCACACCGCAGCGGGGCTCCTCTTCACGGTGCTCCTCCTTCCGCATCTCGTCGACCACCGCAAGGGGATCTGACCCGGCCTTCGTCCAAGGGGGACACACCCATGCTGGAAAAAACCTTCCGCCTCCTTTTCACGCTCCTCGTCTTCGTCTTCGCCATCGTCCTCCTGATCGGCACCGGAGCCCTGTTCCTCTTCGCGCTCGCCGCGGCGGCGCTCGTCGTGCTCACGGTCTTCGTGGCCGCTCCGAAGGAGGGACGCCGCTTCTGGCACGTCCTCTCGGAGCATCTCGACGGCTGGCTCGGTCGGATAGAGTCGCTCTGGAGCGAGGTGAGGGAGACGCTCGACCGATGGGCCGCCATGGGCGCGCAGCAGGCTTCGGATCCTGACGGGGCGCAAGGGGAGGAGGCTCCGGTCGTCTCCCGGACGCCCGCTGCACCGGCGGATGAAAAGGAATCTGAAAAGGAATTGGAAAAGGAATCGGAAAAGGGCGGGGAAGTCCGCCGCGAATGAAAAAACGGGAACGCATCCCCCTTCCGGGGCGGCGTTCCCGTCCGTCCTCAACGGGCCCTGTCGGGCCCGTTTTTTTGTGCCTTGCGCTTTCCCGGGGATCAGTCGAGGAGCCCGAGCTTCTTCAAGCGGCTCCTCAGGGTGTTTGGGTGGATCCCCGTCACCTCGGCGGCGCCGCCCGGGCCGCTGATCTTGCCTTTCGTCGAGGCGAGCACGCTCTCGAAGTAGGTGCGCTGCCAACTGTCGAAGTCGGGGAGCGCGGCCCTCGTCGTCTGCGCGCCCGTCGCCATCCGCATCACCGCGCTCGTCACGGAGAGCGTGGGTGCGGCGGGACCCCTCGGGCCCGACTCGTAGGCGGGCGTCCTCGGGACGAAGTCCTGCACGAGCGGGAGGTGCCGGATCAACGGTTCGCCCGTCAGCACCGCGCGGGTGATCACGTTCCTCAGCTCCCTCACGTTGCCGGGCCACGGCCAGAGTCGGGCCTCCTGCAGGGCGCTCTCGGCGAGCATCGGCGCGGGCTCGATCCCGTAGCGACGCGAGAGTTGTCCGAGGAAGAGGCGCGAGAGCGGCTCGATGTCCTCGAGGCGCTTGTGGAGCGGTTCGATGTGGAGCGGATAGACGTTGAGGCGGTAGAAGAGGTCGAGTCGGAAGCGGTTCTCCTCGACGAGCGTGGAGAGGTTCCGGTTCGTGGCGGCGATGATGCGCACGTTGACGTCGATTTCGTTCGTGCCGCCCAGGCGCCTCACGGTGCGCTGCTGGAGCACACGCAGGAGCTTGGCCTGCAGGTCCATCGAGAGTTCACCCACTTCGTCGAGGAAGATCGTGCCGCCGTCGGCCTGCTCGAAGAGGCCCGCGTGGCGCTCCCTCGCGTCCGTGAACGCGCCGCGCTCCCAGCCGAAGAGCTCCGCCTCGACGAGGTTCGGGGCGATCGCCGCGCAGTTCACCTTCACGAAGGGCTTGCCACGGCGCGAGGAGAGGCGGTGGATCACCGAGGCGACGACCTCCTTGCCGGTGCCCGAGTCGCCCGTCACGAGGACGGTCGCGTCGTAGGGGGCGACGTGGCGGATCGACGGGGCGAGGCTGCGCATCGAGGGCGTGTTGGTGAGCAGTTCCGTCAAGGGCGCCTCGTGCTGGGCCTGCAGGGCCTGCTCGAGCGAGGCGGTCTTCGCCTCGAGGGCGCTCGTGAGGTTGGCGAGGCGTTCGTTCACGGAGAAGCCCACGATGAGCGAGAGGATCGGCTGCATGAGCTCCACGAGCTCGATCGCCTCCGGGGTGAACGCGTCGGGCCGGTCGCTCCAGAAGATCACGACGCCCCAGTGGCGCTCCTCCACGCTCGCCTTCATGAGGAGGAAGGACTCCATCCCGGGGGCGATCTGGCGGCCCACGGCCTCGGTGAAGGGGTCCTCCTTCATCGAGCCCACGGTGTAGACGCCTTCCTCACGGATGATCGCCTTGTTGAAGAGGGCCCGGGGCACGGCGATCCGGTCGGTGCGCTCGCGCGACTCCTCGTCGTCCACGTTTGCGAGCACCTGCACTTCGCCGCGGTTCGAGAGGTAGATGTTCGAGTAGACACCGCGCGCTCCGGAGCACGTCTTCACGGTCTCAAGCGCGAGGCGCAGCGCCTCCGAGAGCTTCAGCGAGCCGCAGAGGCGTTGGTAGAGTTCGATGGGGTCCGGGGCGGTGTTCACGAGGGGGTGCTCCATGCGGGTGGCCGTGTTCACGAAATGTCGTGGATCAACGAAATAGCGTGATTGTACACGATATGTCGTGAAAATATACATTTCGCTTCATTCAGGGTTAACCCCCTACCACCGTAATAGGCGGATCCCTTTATTCCCATGGGATTCAGGGGCTTCCTGACAAAAGCCTGAAGTCGGGAAAAGTTTGGCACGGCGTTTGCTACCTGAGGATTCGTAACCCCACTTTCCATCAATTCAGGAGATGCACATGGAAAACAACAACAAGTCGCGTCGTCGCTTCCTCATCGGTGGCGCCCTCGCCGGTGCGGCCGCCATCGCCAGCCCGGTCATGGCCAAGGAACAGAAGGCCTCCGAGCTGCCCAGGTTCGACAAGGTCTACGACGTGATCGTCGTCGGCACCGGCTTCGCCGGCCTCGCCGCCGCCCTTCAGGCCCGCATCAAGGGCGCTTCGGTCCTCCTCCTCGAGAAGATGCCCACCGTGGGCGGCAACTCCGCCATCAACGGCGGCGCCTTCGCCGTCGCCGGCTCCCCGCTCCAGCAGGAAACGGGCATCAAGGACAGCCCCGAACTGATGCTCCAGGACATGCTCAAGGCCGGCCGCGGTCTGAGCCACAAGGACCTGCTCGTCAAGATCGTCAACGGCACGCGTCCGACCTTCGACTTCGTCGTCGAGCACGGCGTCAAGTTCAAGCCCTTCGTCCAGCACTTCGGCGGCCACTCCGTGCCCCGCATCATGCAGACGATCCAGTCCACGGGCGGCGGCATCACGGTTCCGCTCACCCGCGCCTGTCGCGAGAAGGGCGTCGACCTCCACATGAACGCCAAGATGGAGGGCTTCGTGCAGAACGCCGAGGGCCGCGTGGTCGGTCTGAAGGTGCGTGAACGCTACATCTTCCCGAAGGAGGACTCCGGCGTCATGCAGACCTACGGCGCCCGCAATGGTGTGATCATGGCCACGGGCGGCTTCTCCCAGAACGTCTGGTACCGCTCGCAGCAGGAACCCAAGCTCGACACGCGCTTCGACTCCACGAACCACCCCGGCGCCACGGGCGAGGGCATGCTCAAGATGTTCTCCATCGGCGGCGCCCCGGTCCAGGTCGACCAGATCCAGCTCGGCCCCTGGTCGAGCCCCGACGAAAAGGGCTTCGGTCTCGTCAGCCAGTTCAACACGATCGCCGGCTTCCCCATGGGCATCATGCTCGACACCCGCACGAGCGAACGCTTCTGCAATGAGCTCGCCGACCGTAAGGCCCGCACCGACGCCATCATGGACTGCCTCGACAAGGACGGCAAGCCCGTCTACCCGATCTGCTTCACCGACTCCAAGGGCGTGGCCAAGGCCCAGACCCTGCGCAACGGTCTGAAGTACGGCGTGATCTGGAAGTTCGACACCCTCGACGAACTCGCCGCCCACTTCAAGCTCGACCCGGCCAAGGTCAAGGCCCAGGTCGAACGCTGGAACGGCTTCGTCAAGGCCGGCAAGGACGAGGAATTCGGTCGTCCGCTCGCCGTGGCCATCCCGCTCGACAAGCCGCCTTTCTACGCCGTCCACGTCTGGCCGAAGGTCCACTACTGCATGGGTGGAGTACTGAACGGTGTTGTTGTCGCCCTTGACAGCCAGCACCATAACGGGCTTTGGGCCTGTACGCCGCGGGTGAAGTCACCGGCGGTGCCCACGGCGCCTCCCGTCTGGGCGGCTGCGCGATCGCCGACGGCCTCGTCTTCGGCCGCATCGCCGCCGACTCCGCCGTGGCCGCCAAGCCCCTGGCCCTCTGATCCCCGAAACGCAAACCATAAAGGAAACAACACAATGTCCAAGCACATCTCCATGCTCAAGGGCGCCGCGTTGACGGGCCTGCTCGCTCTCTTCGCGACCGCCGCCGCGGCCCAGGGCAGCGTCCACATGAAGCACAAGGCCCTCCAGTGCACGAGCTGCCACACGGCCGAGAACGCCGTGGCCGGCAACCCCTTCGTCCTTCCGAGCACGCAGACCTGCATCGGCTGCCACGGCTCGATGGAGGACCTCGCCAAGAAGACGGCCCCGCAGGATCCCAAGGACCCCAACCCGCACTTCTCCAACCACTACGGTGAGTTCCTGCAGTGCACGTCCTGCCACGCCGAGCACAAGGAAAGCTCCGTGACCTGCAACAACTGCCACGAATTCAAGTTCAAGGCCATCCGCTGAGACTTGATTCCGCCTGAGGAAGACGTGCGACCCTGAACTCCGGCGCACGTCCTCCCAAGGTGAAACCCGGCGCGACGGGGCGGGGGGATCCCTCTCCCGCACCTCTCTCTCTCCTCGATGGAGAGGGTCGGATCCGCCCCGCGCGCGCCGCCGTCCTCCGCCCGTTTCCCGGGCGACGCCTCCACGACGCATCCCCCGACAAAAGAACGGGCCGGTCCCTTCATTTCCGGAACCCGCAGGGGGAGCTCGCACCCGCGTTCCGACGCCGCACGGAAAAACCCTTCGTGCGTCAATGACTTCTTCAACGCGCGGTCCCTGCGGGGGCGCCGTCCGGAGAGGCGCGGAGGACACCACCAGGGCCCGGGCCTCCGTTCAAACGGGGTCCCGGAGGCCGGGTGCCCGGACGGTTTCCGTTTCCGACGGGCATCAACAACGAAAAACATGGACAATTAGAGATGACCAACTCCTTCAAACTCACCGCTACGGTTTCAATGCTCATGGCATGTGGACTCGCCCAAGCCGCGACGATCACGCTCGACGGCTCCAACCTCACGCTCGACCAGGCCTGGGAAATCGCCCGCGGCGACGCCGACGTCGCCATCGCTCCCGCCGCCCTCAAGCACGCTGAAAAGAGCTACCAGCTCGTCCTCGAGGCCGCCGCCTCGGGCAAGCCCGTCTACGGCCTCACGGTCGGCGTGGGCCTCAATAAGGACAAGAAGCTCTTCACGGCCGACGGCAAGCTCACCCCCGAGGTGCTCCAGGCCTCCCGCGAATTCAACTACAACGCCCTGCGCGCGCACTCCGCCGGCATTGGCGAAGCCATGCCCGAGACGCTCGCCCGCCTCGCTATGGTCGTTCGCCTCAACACGCTCCTGACGGGCCGCTCCGGCGCCCAGCCGCGCGTCGCTGAAATCTACCGCGACTTCCTCAACAAGCACGTCACCCCGGTGATCCCGAGCGAAGGCACGATCGGTGAAGCCGACATCCTGCTCGCCAGCCACGTGGGCTCCGTGATGATCGGTGAATGGCGCGCCAACTACAAGGGCAAGCTCGTCTCCGGCAAGGAGGCCCTGAAGGCCGCCGGCATCCAGCCGCTCGTCCCCTCCGGAAAGGACGCCCTCGCGATCCTCTCGAACAACGCCGTGGCCGTCGCCTACGCCATCGAAGCCGCCCGCAACGCCCAGAAGGTCGTCCAGCTCACCCCGACCGTCTACGGTCTGAGCCTCGAAGGCCTCAACGGCAACATCGCTCCGATCCTCCCGCAGACGATCGCCGCCCGTCCGTTCCCGAACCTCAAGGAAGCCGCCGCCGAGATGCGCGACGCGCTCAAGGGCTCCTCGCTCTTCGATGAAGACAAGTCCCGCGCCCTGCAGGATCCGCTCACGTTCCGCGTGACCGTCTTCGGCCTGGCTGAAGCCGAACGCGCCGTCAAGGACCTCAACGACGTCCTCACCGTCCAGATCAACAGCTCCGACGACAACCCCGCCACGCTGCTCGACGCCACCGAGGAACTCCGTGCTGAAAGCACCCGCGTCGACAACTACTTCATCGACGGCAAGGAAGCCAAGGGCGCCATCATCCCGTCGGGCAACTTCAACCCGCTGCCCGTCGCGCTCGCCCTGCAGCGCACCAGCCTCGCCATGGCCCACCTGAGCCACTACGCGGTCCAGCGCACGCTGCACCTCTCCGACGACCACTTCACGGGTCTCTCCCGCTTCCTTACGGACCCGACGAACAAGGGCCACGCCTTCGGCGCGATCCAGAAGGCCTACATGGCCATGCACGTCGAGAACATGAGCCTCGCGAATCCGGTCAGCCTCTTCGGCATGCCGGTGGCCGGCGACATCGAGGACACCTTCACGAACCTCATGCTCGCTGCCAAGAACCTCAACCGCATCGACCGCAACACGATGCAGATCTACAGCCTTGAAACGCTCCACGCGACCCAGGCCATCGACCTGCGCCTCGTGAAGACGCCCGACTTCAAGCTCTCGGCTCCGACCAAGAAGCTCTACGACGCCTTCCGCAAGGAAGTCCCGTGCGTCAAGGCCGACCGTCAGTTCACCGACGACATCGCCAACGGCGTCAAGGTCCTCGAGGCCTTCTGATCGATCCCAGGATTGATTCATTCTTTTGCGTGATTGGCCGCGGCCGGGGGAAGTGTTCCCCCGGCCGCGGTTTTTCGTCGTTCTCCTTCATCGTTTCCCTTCATCTTTCCACCTCATTCCTCTGCGTCCCTTGCGAACGCGTGCGGGGCGCTCCCCGTGCGTCGCCCACGGCCGGACTTGATAGAATCAGATGGGGCGTTGACGGCGCTTGGCCGCCCGCCCGGACACCTTCAAGGACAACCAAAGGACCCAACCGAATGTACGTGCTTCCCCAGCCCGACGTCAGCCTCGAGGACGTCGCCCGATTCGTCGAACTGAGCATCCGCCGGGGCGTCTCGCTCGCCGGCCTGGAAAAGGGCGCGGGCTCCCCGTCGGACGTGCGCGTCGTCGCCGCCTGTGCGCTCCTAGGCGCACGCCCGGGCGACGAACTCGACCGGGACGCCCTCGCGTCGCTCCTGACGACCTTCCTTTCCGAAGAGGGCGCCTGGCTCGACGAGCTCCCCTCGGGGCTCGAGGCCGCGGCCCGTCGGTTCGGCCTGATTTCCGACATTCCCGGACGCGACGGCGTGGTTCGCATCGCCACGGCGCCCCGTCCCGGCGTGACGCGTTCGCGTCTCGTCGACGAACTCGAGAGCGCCCGCGAGATCCTCGAGCGTGCCCGCCTTGAACGCCGCGAAGCGCTCCAGGCGAAGAACCGCGAGGTCAACTCCAACCGTCCCGCCGTGGATCCGGCGCGCGACGAGGCCTTCATGCGGGAGGCCCTCGAAGAGGCCGCCACCGCCGCCCGCGAGGGCGAGGTCCCGATCGGCGCCGTGCTCGTCCATGAGGGACGCGTCGTCGCCAGGGCCCACAACCTGACCCGCACGATGCACCGCGCCACGGCCCACGCCGAGGTGCTCGCGATCGAGGAGGCCAACCGCGTCCTCGGCAACGAACGCCTCACCGGGGCCACGCTCTACGTGACCCTCGAGCCGTGCCCGATGTGCGCCGGCGCCGTCGTTCAAGCGCGCGTCGAACGCGTCGTCTACGGCGCCTCCGAACCGAGGATGGGCGCCATGGGAAGCGCGCTCGACCTCTTCGATGCGGTGCCCGGCCTCAACCACCGCGCCTGGGTCACCCGTGGCGTGCTCGCCGACGAGGCCGAGGCGCTCATGACCGGCTTCTTCCGTGAACGCCGCGGCGGGGAGGAACAATGACGGATTCCATTCAGAAGGCCCCCTTCGAGGGGACCGTGCTCACCGTTTCGGCGCCCTCGCGCCAGTGGATGACCCCCGACGGACGGATCGACCTTGCGCTCCATGAGAAGGCCTGCCGCGCCGCCGAGGACCTCGGCTTCCGGCTCCGCCTCCTGGAGGGGACGCTCCTTGAGACGGCGCGCTTCGCCGGTCCCGACCGGATCCGCGCCCGCGACCTCGTCGAGGCGCTCACCTTCGAGGGGACCGACCTCTACATGCCGCTCCGCGGTGGGTACGGCGCCATGCGCGTCCTGATGGAGCTCACCGACGAGGAATGGCGGCGCCTGGAGGCGGCCCCGCTTCCCGCCGTCGTCGGTTATTCGGACTTCACCGCGATCGAGTGGGCGCTCATGACGCGCTTCGGACGCATGAGCTGGCAGGGGCCGACGCTCCGCGACCTGATCGACCCCGCACCGGAGACGGTCCGCGGACTCGAGATGGTCCTCGGGAGGCGCCCCTTTGAAGTGGCCTTCCGGCCGGAGGCCCGTTCCCGCCATCTCGGGGACGGCGTTACCGAGGGCGTCATGCTCGGCGGGAACCTCTCGCTCGTGATGAGCCTCGTGCCCACGCCCTGGGCGCCGCCCGGCCCCTGGGAGGTGCTCTTCCTCGAGGACGTCGGGGAGTCGGCCTACGCGGTCGAGCGTTGCCTGGGCACGCTCGTCGCCTCGGGTCGGATCGACCGGAACACAATCGTGCTCCTCGGGGACTTCAAGGGGGTGGACCGCGCCTGTGCCTGGGAGGGAGACTTCTCGATGGCCCACGTGCTCGAGACGCTTGAGAAGTGGGGGATCCGCTGGGTCACGGGGCTTCCCTTCGGCCACATGCACGCCAAGTGCTCGCTTCCGGTGGGTGCGCGCGTGAGGGTGGCCGTCGACGAGACGGACGTGCGGATCACGTTCGCCGGCGAAGGCCGTTGACGGGAGGGAAGGCATGACCGAACTCTTTGAAAACCTGAGGGAGACCTCAAGACAGCTCTTCCGTACCGGGAACGTCCACCACATGACGGCCCACACGCTCTCGAAGATGCTCCTTGCCTCCCTGAAGCTCCATGCCGTGGCGCTCCTCGCGCAGATCAGCGGCATGATCTCGCTCGTCGCGATGTTCTGGGCGGAGGGACCCGAGCACAAGCTGCTCCTCGTGTGGTTCTTCTTCGGACTCGTGCAGATCTACTGTTCGCTGCGCTTCGTGCAGCGTTTCTGGCAGGACCGCCGCAAGGCCGAGAACGTGCGCGTCTGGGTGCGCCGTTGGATGATCCTCGCCGTCTTCTCGGGCGTGCTCTGGGGCGTGGCGGGCCCGCTGATGATGAGCACGCTCTCGGGCCTGAGCCAGGTCGTCACCGTGGCCGTGATCGTCGCCGTGACCTTCGCGAGTTGGCCCGTCTACTCGTTCTGGCTGCCGAGCCTCACCGCGTTCACGCTCCTCTCGCTCGCACCGCTCACGATCGCCGTGGCGGCCCAGTACGGCGTGAGCGAGACGTTCCTCGCGCTCCTCATGCTCGCCGTGACGGGCTTCATCCTCTACTCGGGGAGGAAGCTGAACGAGATGCTCGCCCAGTCGATCCTCAACGACAACCAGAACCGCCGCCTCGTGGAGCGCCTCCGTCAGGAGATCTCCACCGCCGAGGCCGCGCGCCGAACGGCCGAAAACGACAGCGCCCGCCGCGCGCGCTTCTTCGCCGCCGCCAACCACGACATCCGCCAGCCCCTCCAGGCCATGGGCATCTACCTCGACATCCTCAAGCGCCAGGTCCCTGAGAACGTCGTCCCGACGGTCGACCAGATCACTCAGACCGCGGGCGACATCTCCACGCTCGTCGAGCAGGTCCTCACCGTGACCCGCATGGAGTTCGGCGAGGTCGAGTACCACCCCGAGGAGCTCCCGCTCAACTCGCTCATGGAGGAGCTCGTCGCCGAGGTGCGCCCGGTGGCGAAGAAGCACGGCTTTCGGCTCCGACTCGTCACGGGCGATCCCGTGCGCGTGGAGTGCGACCGCCAGATGCTCGTGCGCGCCGTCAAGAACATCCTCAACAACGCCATCAACTACTCGCGTCCCGACGCCCCCGTCCCGGAGATCGTCGTGGGCGTGAGGAACGTCCCCGAGGGGCGCGTCACGATCGGTGTCTACGACTGCGGCCCGGGCCTCAGTGCGGACGACCGTCAGAAGGTCTTCGAGACCTTCTACCGCGGAAGCGCCGGCAAGACGAGCAAGGCCTCGGGCTACGGGCTGGGCCTCTCGATCGTGAGGGGGCTCGCGCGTCAGATGGGCGCCACGCTCTCGGTGGGCTCGCGTCCCGGACGCGGCTCCGTCTTCCGCCTCTCGCTCGCGTGCATCCGCGACGAGCACCGCGCCGCCCGCACCGGGTTCGAGGAACCCGCTGCGGAACTCCCTGGGCTTGACGGCGCGGTCGTCCTGATCGAGGACGACGACAGGCTGCGCGACGCCTTCGCCTCGCTCCTGCGGGGCTGGGGTCTCGAGGTGATCGAAGGGGATTCGCTCGACAACGACGTCGTCGAACGTGCCGATGATGCCCGCCGCTCGCTCGTGGCGTGTCTGAGCGACTACAACCTCGGCGAGAACCGGCCGACCGGGGTGGAGGTGGCCGAGACGCTCAACCGCGAGCTCTCGCTCGACCTGCCGCTCATCCTTCTGACGGCCGTGCACCGCGACCTGATCGAGGCGCAGATGCGCCGACTCGGAATCCATTTCAACCGTCCGCCCACGATCCTCCAGAAGCCCGTGGATGCGGAGACCCTCAACACGACGCTCGTGCGTCTCTCGAGGATGAAGGCCGCCGCGGAGGCCATGGAGCCCCGGCCGCCCGTTCCGCCCGCCGGCGGGACACATCCGGATGGAGCCTCCGTCTGACGTCCGCGCACGCATGAACCAGCAGGGCCTCCGACACCGTTTCAGATGCCGGAGGCTCTGTCGCATGTTGGAGCAGGGGTTCCCGTCAGAATGCGTGACGCGCGCGGTTGAGGAACCCTTCGTAGCGTTGTCCGAGGTGGTCCCGGGACGGTCTCGGGCCGTCGGGTTCGACGAGCAGGTCCGCCCCGTTGATCCGGTCGAGGAAGCCGAGCCGCGGATTCCCCGAGGCGGCGCCGAGGAGTTCGTTCGAGACGTGGATGTGGAAATCAGGATCGATCCCGATCAGGTCGAGGTCGTAGGCGCGGTGCACGAACGGATTGAGCGGCAGGGCGTTGTCGGGGACGAGCCGCAGCTCTTCGTTCTCGCTCCAGGGGATGATGTGGGCCACTTCGATGAGGGAGTCGAGTTCGAGTCCCGTGACGAGGCACCGGTGGTGGTAGCGGTTGAGGACGACTTCGCGGAAGTAGCCCTGACGCAGACGTGTCCGGATGAGGGTGGTCCCTTCGGTTTCGTCCTGCATCAAACGTAGTCCGTCCTCGTTTCCGAGAAGGAGCCGGAGGGCTGCGTTCTGGACCGACGGATTGAAGCGGTCCGTCAGGATGCGGCCGACTTCGTCGTAGAGCTTTTCGACGGGCACGTCGAACCGCCCGGCGCTGCCGACGAAGGCGTTCCAGACGGCCGCGTCGGTCTTTGCGCCGTGGGAGAGGCACTCACGCTCTTCACGCGAATCAAGGGAGCGCAGGTTCTCGATCTTGCAGTAGACCGATTTTGGCGAGCGGCCGATCATGGCGGCGAGCTCCCGGCAGGGGGCCTTCTCCTCGGTGAGCGGACCGTCGTGGTTGAGGAGGAGTGCCAGGGCGAGGGTCGTCTCCCAGGATTCCCAGACCCTGCCGTTTCTGGGGGCGTCGGTGGTCGGTTGGTTTTTCTTCTTCGTCAATTCCCGTGACTCCTTTGATTCATGACGGGATCTTCCGGACCGCGTTTTGTGGCCCGAGTCCCCTTGTCGGATGAACCTACATTTTCGAGGGATCAACGAAAAAGGGCATCCGGAGAATCCCGGACGCCCTTGTCGGAGTCGGTGCGGATCGTGACGATCAGAGGTCGATGTCGAAGCCGGCGCGGCGGGCGGCGACGAGGGCCTCGGTGCGGTTGGAGGCGCCGAAGGCGCGGTAGATCGCGGCCACGTGCGTCTTGACGGTCCCCTCGGAGAGGTTGAGGTCGAGGCAGATGCGCTTGATCGGGGAGCCCTTGGCGAGGTGCATGAGCACCTCCTGCTGGCGGTCCGTGAGGTGGACGGGTTCGGCCTGCGGCAGGATCTTGCGGGCGGTCTCGTTGAAGAAGCCCGCCCTCTGGCCCTCGTTGATGACGAGCGTGGGGATGAAGACGCCGCCCTGGAGCACGAAGTCGATGGCGTTCGAGAGCGTCTGCGGCTCGAGCGACTTGGGCACGAAGCCCGCCGCCCCGAGCGAGAGCACCTTCATGATGCTCTCCTTGTCGGTCTCACCGGAGACGACGAGGATCTTGAGCGAGGGGAAGTTCGCCACGATCGTCTCGAGGAGCTCGGTCCCCGTGACGCCGGGCAGGTTCAGGTCGAGGATCAGCAGGTCCACTTCGTCGCCGTGGGCCTTGAGGATCTCAAGCGCTTCGGGGGCCTCCCCGGTGGTGAGCACCTGGGCCTCGGCGTCCTTGGATTCGATCAGGAACTTCAAGGCGCCCGCGAGCATCGCGTGGTCGTCGACTATGAGGTACTTCATGGATTCGTTTTCCTTGATGTTGGTTGGGGAGGCGACGAATCATTATCGCACACGGAAAACCCCTGCGCACGTCCCGAAGAGAGGCGCCCGGGGCCTCCCGAAAAGGTAGAATGGAAGGACGGAGCGCCCTCCCGGGCGGACGCCCACGGACCGGGCGTCGGGTGGCCCGCCGTTCGCCGGGCGGCCCCTTTTGAAAAGGATGGAGAAACCAACATGAAGAACCTTTCCGAGCTGCGTCCCGCCGCCGCCCTCGTCAGGGCGGTCCTCGGGTCGGGATGCTTGGCCCTCGGGCTCGCGCTGGCCGCCGCGCCGGCCGGAGCCGCCGCGGGCGGACCCGCCGTCGTCAAGAAGGCTCCCGCCTCGAAGGCCGGCGCCCAGAAATCCGCCGTGAAGCGGAACGCCTCGAAAAAGCCCGCCGTCAAGAAGGCCGCGGTGAAGAAGGCGCCCGCAAAGCACGTTGCAGCGAAGCCCGTGAAGTCCTCCGCCCCGAAGACCTTCGCCCTCGGCTCGGATTCCGCCCCCGAGGCGGCCGGCTCGCGCGCGACCAACCTCAAGGGCGTGGCGGCCGGAGCCGCCGCCGGCGCCGCGGCGGGTGCCGCGATCTCCACCCTGGCTGGGCCGTCCTCCAAGGAACTCCCCGCCGAGGTGAGCGTGCCCGAAGTGGTCGACCCCTTTGAAGCGCTCGAGGCGCTCGAAGAAGGACGCACGGTGCCCGAACGCGAAGTGCCCGCCGATCCTGTCGCCGGTGCGATCGCCGGCGCCATGGAGGATGCGGGTGCCGCCGACGTGAAGGAATCGGCGGAGCCTGTTGATGAATCCGCGGCGAAGAAGCTTGAAAAAACGCCTGAAAAGACGTCTGAAGAGACCTCAGGAAAGAACGCGGAATCCGCTCCTGCGGCTTCCCCGGCACCGGTTTCCGAACCGGCTCCGGAGAAGGCTTCCGGGAAGATTTCCGACAAGGATGCTGTGAAGGCGCCTGCGCAGGCGGACGTGAAGGCCGGGGAGAAATCCGATGCAAAGTCCGATGCACAGGTCGACGCCAAGTCCGAGGTCAAGCCTGAGGTCAAGTCCGAAGGGAAACCCTCTGTCGAATCCGATGTGAAGCCCGAACAGAAGACGGAAGCGAAGCCTGAAGCGAAGTCTGAACAGAAGGCCGGCGAACAGTCCGTTGAAAAGCCTGTTGAAAAGGCCGTCGAAAAACCGGTTGAAAAGCCGGCGGCCGCCGCGGAAGCCTCCGCTCCCGCCGTTCAAACCGCTGTTGAACCCGCCGCGGTGATTTATCAGGAGGCGTTCCCGCCCGCCGTGCTCCCGCTCTTTGAAATCACGCCCTACGTGACCGACCGCGCCGCGATCGAGAAGCGGCTCGGGCCCGCCGCGAGCTACAGCGACGAGGGGATCCTCGGTGCGCGCTCCCAGGTGGCTCCGACCGGCTGGAGTGCGGGCGGGGTCCCCGTGGACGCGGTTCTCGTGGACTACGGGGCCGACGGCACGGTCTCGGACCTCTTCGCGACCGTCTCCGCCAAGCACTACGACACGTTCCTCGAGGGGTTCCGCGCGGAACTCGCCGCCAGGAGCCCCGAGGGTTGGTGGAGCACGCGTCCCGACGGGTCGCTCCGTTGGCGCGACAAAACCACCGAATGCATCGTCTATCCCCCGTCGGGCGACACCTTCACTTTTGAATGGGGCGCTGTGGCGCGCTCCGCGCGTGAGACCTCGGCCTGGCTCAAGCTCCATCCCGAGCATTATCCGCGTCTTCGCGGCGTGATGGTCGGCGCCTCCGGCATCGACGCGCTCGCGGCGCTCGAAGGCGGTGCGTGCAAGGGGCTCGAGACCGTCCGGAGCGCTTCGGGCGGCGTCGTTTACAAGATGAAGGGACGCTGCTTCGGGTTCCCGGGCGAGACCGGCACGCTCGTGGGCCTCGATGAGAACGACGACAGGATCGTCTCCCTCACGATCCGCCTCTCCAAGGACCCCGTCGACCGCCGTGCGATCCTCAAGGTGCTCGCGAAGCGCTTCATCCCGGTCGAGGGCGCGGGCCAGTTCCGCTCCGGCTCGGTCAAGGCGAGGAACGTCTGGACGCCGACCCTGAGTCTCGACCGCAATTCGGGCGAGCTCGACGTGCGCGTCTACACCGACGGCGTGCGTGCGGCACATGAGGAATGGCTCGCCCACGAGAGCGAGGTGGAGAAGACCGACGAGAAGGTCCGCGCGATCGACTCCGTCTTCGACTGAGTCCGCGGCGGATGACCGCCGTCCCCTCATGAAAAAACGCGCCGTCTCCCGGAAAGGAGGCGGCGCGTCGTCGTTCAGGACTTCAAACGCTTACTGTCAGCGGGGCATCGGGCCGCAACCGTAGGGGTTGTTCGGCTGGATGCGGGTCTGGCCCGGAGCGGGCGAGACGAGCAGGGCGGGACCCGTGCGGAATTCGCAGTAGCGGCCCACCTGGGTGGACTGCATCGTGCGGCCGTCGGGGCCCACGTACATGAGCTGGACGCCTTCGACCGTGTCCATGCCGCCGCCCGCGATGGACTTGGCGAGCATGTTGCCGACGGCACCGCCGGCGAGGCCGCCGATCAGGCGCGAGGAGCCACGCTGGTGGTCCTGGTTGCCGATCACGACGCCGGCCGCGGCGCCGAGCAGCGTGCCGGCCAGACGGGCGTCGTCCTCGTTGGCGTTGGGCACGCGCACGCGGGCCGGGTTGATGGCGATGATTTCAATCTGGCGCACGTTCTGGGCGCGGTTGAGTTGGTTGACCGAGTACGTGTCGGCCTGGTAGGGGGTTCCGGAGGACTGGCATCCCGCGAGGATCATCGCGGAGACGACGGCGGCGGAGACCTTGAGGATGTTGGACACACGCATGGGTGCTTCTCCTAAAAATGTTCGGGCGTATTCGTCCGCATTGGCGTTAACACTCATATTAGCGTATTCGGGACGCTCCGGCATGCTCCCTCCCTTCGGAAACGACGTCGGAAAAAAAGGATCCGGCGCGCAGTACGCACCGGATCCCGGGTGGTCGGGACGTCCGGGCCTGGTCGGGCCGCGGATCGTCCGTTCTCTTCTCTCTTGGGTTTCTCAGTGATGTCGGTCGGGAGCTTTCCCGGCTCCCCGCGGATCGTCCCCACGGTCCACGGAGGCCTTTTTCATGCGCTCCTCCGGCCGGAGCCGGAGGCGGGCCCCTCCGCCCGGAAGGTCGTTTGCCGGGCGGTGCGCCGGGGCCGCGTCAGTTTTCAGTCGCGTTGGCGACGAGTCCGTGGCGGGCGGCCCAGCTCCAGGGATGCTTGAGCCAGTCCTCGAGGGCGGCGTGCTGGGCCTCGGAGATCATCTCCTTTTCAACGGCGACCTTGAGCACGTTCCTGAAGTCGACGACTTCGTGGGCCTCGACCTTGCGTTCGGCGAGGAGCTTCATCGTCTCTTCGATCCCGAAGCTCGTGATCGCGAGGGCGTCCTCGACGAGGCCGCCTTCCTCGCGGACCGCGTCGATCGCGGAGAGGAGCGAGAGGCCCGTGGAGAGGTGGTCCTCGATGATGAGGACGCGCTTGCCCTTCACGCAGCAGCCTTCGATGCGGTTCTTCTCGCCCCAGGACTTCGCCTCGCGGCGGATGTAGACGTAGGGCTTGCCGAGGCGGTAGGCCAGGGCGGCGGCGTGCGAGAGGCCGGCGCCCTCCATCCCGGCGATCATGTCGAACTCGAGGTGGAGGCGGTCGATCGTGCTGATGATCGTCTCCATGACGTCGCGCCAGGCGTCCGGATAGCTCGAGAGGATGCGGTTGTTGACGTAGATCGGCGTGATCAGGCCCGACTTGAGGCGCATCGGGGTTTCTGCGAAGAAGCTGACGGCGCCGTGGTCGAGCAGGTGGTCGGCCATGATTCGTTCGGCAATCGGTGAGCGGTACATATCGTTATGGTCTCCAAATTCGGTTACATGGCTTGGTGCGAGGGGGTCGGGACGCGGTCCACGGCCGGGTCGAAGGCGGGCATGCCGATCGCGCGGCGGCCGTTCTTCGTGGCGATGTCGACGAGCTCGTTGAAGTAGTCGTAACGGCAGCCCGTGGCGAGCGTCATGAGTTCATGCCACATGTCGCCGCTGTTCCAGGGGACCATCGCGTCGCACACGTTGTCCGTGCCCAGGGCCACGGTGATCCCGGCGGGGACCATCTCGTCGACCGGGGTGAGCGAGTTGTGCATCGGGAGGAGCTCCTCGGAGCGCGGCGTGTCGATCCAGGCGGTCGGGCAGGTGATCATCATGACGTCGGCCTCCTTCATCAGTGCGTAGAGGCGTTCGCGGTAGGCGCGAGAGTGCGCGGCGATGCTGATGCCGTGGATGGCGGCGACGCGGCCCTGCATGCCGTGCTCGATCGTCTTCTCGCAGAGCTGTTCGGTTTCATACTCGAGGCTCTGGTTGAACTGGTCGACGTGCACGTGGACCATCTTCCCCTTTTCCTTGGCGGTGCTCATGATGATGTCGAAGGCTTCGTCGCCGCGGCCCCAGTCGCGTTCGTCGCGCTTGGGAAGCGCGCCGATGATGTCGACGTAGTCGGCGCCGATGTCGAACCATTCGCGGGCGTCCTTGGCGATCACGCCCTTGAGGGTCTGGTTGGCGAGCTTGACCGTGAGCTGGTCCTTGTAGTGCTCGCGGGCGCGGATCGCGGCCTTGACGGCGCGGTCGCCGCTCTGCGGGTCGACGTCCACGAAGGTGGCCAGGCCGGTCACGCCCTGGGCGATCTGATGCTCAAAAAAAAGCGAGAATCGACGATAGAAATCTTCTTCGGTCGAGCCTCGCTTCAATTGATCCAACGCGTCCCACTTCTGCTGGAGAGTGCAGGTGCGTCGCAAATGGAGAACGTTTTCGGACAACGTGTATGCACGGTCCGCGTGTGCGTGGGTGTTGATCCATCCACCCGCCTTCATGATCGCGGGTTCAAGCATCTCACGGATCGTGAGAGGTGTAGAGGCTGCCATAGGGTCACTCCAAAAAAGGTTGGTGCATGATCGGGTTTTCGACTCGTGGGGCGGAGGACGGCCGCAAAAAACGCCACCGTCGCTTGTGGGACCCATCTCGGGGTTCGCTCACAATGAAACGCGTGGCGTCGTCGTGGAGGTGAATCTCACAATCCTCGGCCCGGCGAACCGGTGCGGTTCGTCAAGTCAAATTGACGAAATGCTATAGAGTTCGGAAGGCTCCTGCAATAGGTGTAAACCCTTACAATATGGTGGATTCCTTGTGTTTCCTCATCAGCGTGCGAAGTGTTCGAGCACGCGTTTCCTTTGGAAGGCGAGGGCCGTGAGGAGCGTGAAGAGCGCCACGGCGAGGAGGATCGCGAGGGCGCGCATCCACGGCTCGCCCGAGGCGAGGCGCGTCTGTGCGAGGAGGACGCCGGCGCGGACCCATTCGAGGGCGAAGACGACGAGGGCGGCCTGCGAGAGCCTCGCGACGATGCGGCGCGGCACGAGCCAGAGAAGGAGCGCGGCCGAGGGGATTAGGCTCACGAGGAGGCCCCATCCGTGAAAGAGCAGGTGCGCGGAGAAGAGAGCGAAGGCGAGGGCGGGCAGAAGGAGGATGTACATGATGTCGTCCCTTGGGTGGATTACGGGTTGGCGTCGCCGCGGCGTGCGGGAGCGGGATCGGGCGCCTTCTTCGGGGCGGGCCGGACCCGTCCGGTGTTCCTCGCCCTTTCGGGCGGCTTCACCGTGAGCGAGTACCAGAGGTGCTTGAGGGCGAGCACGGGATGGGTGAACACGAGCCTCGGGCCCGAGAAGCGCATCACCACGCGGGCCTCCTCCTTCCTCTCGTTCTTGTAGCAGTGCGTGCGGCACTTGGCGCACACGGGCTTGCCGTCCTTGTAGGGGCAGCGCGAGAGGCGCATCAGGGCGTAGGCGAGGAAGTCCCCGCAGGCGGGGCAGAGCCCGGAATCCTGCGTTCCATGGCGTTCGCGGCAGAAGAGCCCGACCATCGCCTCGAGCGTCTCCGCCTCTTCGGCGAGTCTCGGGTGGCTCAGGATCCGTTCGCGTACGTCCTCGTCGACGTTTCGGAGTCTGGCGGTCATGAGGGAGGTGTCCTCCGGGAATCGGGGCCGGGATCATGCCGCGGGGAGGCGCCGGCCCGGTCGGCCTTCCCCGGAAATCTCCACTATACGTCGGCGCGTCCTCCGCATCGACCCTCCGATGGGAGGCGGGACGTCCTCAGGACCCTCCCGTGGGAGGGGGTCCGGAATACCTACCTCTAGGTATGTACGAACAAAAAAGAAGGCGTTATGTCGCTTTATGAATAGCGCATCCGGCGGTTTTCGCGACGCGGCTGCGGTGTGGTCGAAGGGTTTTCCGGCTGGGCCCGGCGGGGCTGATAAGGGGGCGGGGCTTATGAGGGGGATGTCGACGGGAACGCCTCTCCCTGAGGCATAACGGCGGTGTCGCCTTCTCCCTGCAGGCGAATTGCGGCCGGTGGCTTTTTCTTCTTGTCGATTTTTTAATTCAATTTTCATTAACAATACACAAAGCGATAATGGACTTGTTTCATTCGTCATACGAGCTTTAAAATGTTAATAACAGATAAGGGTTAACGAGGGGGATATTGAGGAAAACCCTTGTCGGGAATGCGTTGTTTATCCTTGTGAACGCCTGTGCGGCAGCTAGTCATAGTGGTTTAGGCCGAAGGTGTCCTAGTTCGAAAGTAGTGGTTGCACCCTGCTACGAAAGAGCTAGAAAATAGTAAAAAGACTCCTACTTTTTACATCTGGAAAAGTTCCACGTTTGTTTTTAGACTGTTTAATAAGTCATTGCGACTTGATTTTGAGTTCTTGGCCTGACGTCTCCCCCAACGTCACGGTTGACGCAAGTCGGAACTTTTCAACCCCCCAATCCCCCAAGGAGATTCATATGGAAGTTTCCCGCCGAAGTTTCCTTAAACGGAGCATGCTTTTCGCTTCGGCCTCGGGCGCGGCCGGCCTCGTGCACGCCGAACCCAAGCGCAAGACGGTCTACAAACTCAAGGACGTCAAGGAACATCTCAACATCTGCTGCTACTGCGCGGGCGGTTGCGGCGTCATCGTCAGCACCCGCGACGGCGAGATGATCAACGTCGAGGGCGACCCCGACCATCCCGTCAACTTGGGCGGCCTCTGCCCGAAGGGCGCCGGCCTCTGGGGCCTCAGGAACATCGTCAACGAGGAGCGCAAGGTCGAGAATCATCCCTACCGCCTCCTTCATCCGATGGTGCGCCGTCCCGGCTCCAAGAAGTGGGAGCGCCTCTCGTGGGACCAGGCGGCCAAGGAGATCGCGCGTCATGTCAAGGACACGCGTGACAAGACCTACGTCGACGTCGAGGACGGCGTCCACGTGAGCCGCTGCGACGGCATCGCCAGCTTCGGCGCCGCCCAGCTCAACAACGAGGAGGCCTTCCTCGTCCAGAAGTTCGCCCGTTCGCTCGGCCTCGTGCAGGTCGACAACCAGGCCCGCGTCTGCCACTCCTCGACCGTCGCCGGCTTCGCGCCGACCTTCGGCCGCGGTTCCATGACGAGCCACTGGTGCGACTTCAAGAACTCCGACGTGATCATGTGCATCGGCTCGAACAACGTCGAGAACCATCCGCTCTCCTCGCGCTGGGTCGAACGTGCCCAGGACCGAGGCGCCAAGTGGATCGTGGTCGACCCGCGCTTCACGCGTTCGGCCGCCCGCGCCGACATCTACGGCCGGATCCGTCCGGGCACCGACATCGCCTTCTTCGGCGGTCTGATGCGCTACATCCTCGAAAACGAACTCTATCAGAAGGAATACGTCCTTCATTACACCAACGCGGCCTGCCTGATCAATCCGGACTTCAAGTTCGACGACGCCACGGGCCTCTTCTCCGGGTGGGATCCCGAGACGAAGACCTACTCCAACGAGAGCTGGGGCTACGACTATGAACGCAAGGTGGCCTGGGACACGCAGCCCGGCGCCGCGATGAGCTGGGTGAACAAGCCCGGCACCCCCAAGTTCAAGACCCCCGACCTCGAAGTGCTCAAGCGTGACATGACGCTGCAGAACCCGCGCTGCGTCCTCAACATCATGCGCCGTCACTACGACCGCTACACGATCGACAAGGTCGTCCAGGTCACCGGCATGGACAAGGAGGTCCTCCTCAAGATCTACGAGGTCTTCGCCTCCACGGGCCGTCCCGACAAGGCGGGCAACATCATGTACGCCCTCGGGCAGACCCAGCACACCTACGGCACGCAGAACTGCCGCGCCATGTGCCTCATCCAGCTCCTGCTGGGCAACGTCGGCGTCGCCGGCGGCGGCATGAACGCCCTCCGCGGCGAACCCAACGTCCAGGGCTCGACCGACGTCGGTGCGGACGTCGTCTGGTGGCCGGCCTACCTCACGGCCCCCTCGGCCAAGGCCCATCCGACCCTCGCCGAGTACCTCAACAAGGTCACGTACCCGGACGGCTACTACGCCAACAAGCCCAAGTTCATCGTCTCCTTCCTCAAGGAGTGGTTCGGTGAGCACGCCACGGTCGACAACGACTACTGCTACGACCTCGTTCCGAAGATCTCCCCGAAGAAGTCCTACGCCGACTACACGACGATGATGACGTTCCACTCGATGAACGAGGACCGCATCAAGGGCTACTTCCTCTGGGGCATGAACCCCGCCCACTCCACCCCGAATGCCAAGGCCGCCCGCCATGCGATGGCCAAGCTCGACTGGATGGTCGTGGCCGACTGGTTCGAGACGGAAACGGCTTCCTTCTGGAAGGCTCCGGACATGAAGCCCGAGGAGATCAACACCGAGGTCTACATGCTCCCGGCCGCGCTCATCTTCGAGAAGATGGGCGGCATCAACAACTCGGGCCGCTGGATCCAGTGGCGTGAGAAGGCCGTCGAGCCGCTCGGCGAGGCCAAGTCCGACTTCCACATCATGATGACGCTCTGGAAGGAGATCGCCGCCCTCTACAAGAAGGAGGGGGGTGCCGGCACCGACCAGATCCTCAAATCGAACTTCGACTACCACATCGACGGCAAGGAGGACCTGAGGGCCCTGGCCTGGGCCTGCAACGGCTACAAGGTTGAAAACGGCGAGCTCCTGCAGAGCTACGGCCAGCTCCAGGCCGACGGCACGACCGCCTGCGGCATGTGGATCTGGACGGGTTACTACTCCAACAACGAGGCCCGTCTCGACCCGATGAAGCAGAACACGGCGCGCCGCTCCAAGGCGGACCCCTCCGGGCTCGGCCTGTATCCGGGCTGGTCCTTCGCCTGGCCGGCCAACCGCCGCATCCTCTACAACCGCTGCTCGTGCGACCCGCAGGGCAAGCCCTGGAATCCCGAGCGCGTGCTCGTCGAATGGAAGGGCGACCACTGGCTCCAGAACGACGTGGGCGACTTCGCCACGAACGTTCCGCCCAACGACAACGCCTTCTTCATGACCTGGGAGCAGCGCGCCCGCCTGTTCTGCTACGCCCTCAACGATGGTCCTCTGCCCGAGCACTTCGAGCCGATCGAATCGCCGGCCAAGAACATCATGAACGGCCGTCAGAACACGCCGACCGCCCAGTTCGTCGATCATGAGAACGTCCAGCGCGGCACGCCCGACGAGTTCCCGTACGCCGTGACGACCTATTCGGTGGTCGAGCACTGGCAGAGCGGCACGCAGACGCGTTCGGTGCCCTGGCTCGACGAGATCATGCCCGCCAACTTCATCGAGATCAGCCAGGAGCTGGCCCGTGAGAAGGGCATCAAGAACGGCGACATGGTGCGCGTCTGGAACAAGCGCGGCTCCGTGAAGGTGGCCGCCATGGTCACGATCCGCATGAAGCCCCAGATCGTCAACGGCAAGAAGGTCCATGTGGTGGGCATGCCCCATCACTTCTCGTGGGCCGGCAAGTACGCGACCGGCGACAACGTCAACGACCTCTCGATCAACGTCGGCGACGCCAACTCGTACATTCCGGAGTACAAGGCCTTCCTCGTGAACCTGGAAAAGGCCTGAGCCGATAGAGACGAAAGGAGATGATTATGCGAAATCCCAATGAAGTCGCGATGCTTTTCGACGCGTCTCACTGCACCGGCTGCAAGGGCTGCCAGGTGGCGTGCAAGCAGTGGAACGTGCTTCCCGCCCCGCTGGGGCTCAATGAAAACAAGTTCCACGGGTCCTATCAGTGCCCGCCGGACTTGAACGGGAACAACCGACTCGTGATGACGTTCGACGAATCCGAGAGCGGCGATCCCTTCCACCCCGTTCAGATGGCCATCGGCCGACGCTCCTGCTACCACTGCACGGACGCCGCCTGCGTGGAGATCTGCTCTTCGGGGGCCCTTTACAAGAACGACAACGGCGTGGTCGCCTTCGACACGGAGAAGTGCAACGGCTGTACCTACTGCCAGAGCGCCTGCCCGTTCGACGTGCCGCGCTTCCGCCCCACCGACGGCCGCATCGACAAGTGCACCCTCTGCTGGGACCGTCTCGAGGAGGGTCAGGTGCCCGCCTGCGTGCTCACCTGCCAGCCCGAGGCCCTCAAGTTCGGCAAGCGCGACGAGATGATCAAGCTCGGCCGCGAACGCGTCGAGGCCCTCAAGAAGCGTGGGTTCGAGAAGGCCGAGCTTTACGGCGAGACGGAGATGGGCGGCCTGCACATCCTGCAGGTCTGCCAGTACGGTCACGAGGCCTACGGCCTGCCGACCGATCCGAAGCCCGATTCGATGATCGGCATCATGAAGACCATGAAGCCCGTCACCGGCGTGGGCACCGCCGTCGTCCTGGCCGGTCTGGCCGCCTCGTGGCTCGCCGCGCGCAAGTACCACCGCGACGACATGACCATCGAAGAGGCCAAGAAGACCTGGACGCCCGAGCAGCGCGCCAAGGCGGACGCCGAGGTCGCGCGGCTCAAGAAGCTCGAGGCCGAGGGGAAGGATCCTCTCTCCAATGAGTAATGGATGAACAAGGAGTTATGAATATGAGATACATCCAGCGCCATTCACTATTGACCCGCGTGACCCACGGGGTGGCGGCCATCTCCTGCGTCCTGCTGGCCCTCACCGGCGTGTTCGTCTTCGTGCCCAGCCTGGGCGGCGGGATCATGGGGGGTGAGTTCACGCACTTCATGCGCGTTCTCCACCGCATCCTGGCGGTCCCCTTCATCCTGGTCCCGCTGTTCGCGGTGATCAAGAGCCCCAAGGGCTTCGTTCACCTGTTCAAGGAGGACATCTTCGGGAAGTGGGACAAGGACGACGTGACGTGGGCCATGAAGTTCCCCTTCTATCTCTTCGCGCCGGGCAAGGTCCACATGCCCCCGCAGCACCACGTCAAGTCCGCCCAGCGCCTCGCTGACGGAGCCCTCGTCTTCTTCTGCATCGGCCTGGCCCTCTCGGGCGTGGTCCTCTGGCTCAACACCGGGCTGCCCTTCCGCGGCGGCTGGACGGTCGAGATGAGCGCCTCCACGCTGCTCGCCGCCCATCTGGTCCATGACGTGTGCTTCTTCCTGTGCGTGTTCGTCGGCATCGCCCACATCTATCTGGGCGCCGGCATCTTCGAACCGTACCGCGGCACCGCCAGGATCATGTTCGGTGACGGTAAGGTGAGCGAAAGCGACGCCGCCTACCATTGGGGCTATTGGGCCAACGATCAGTTAGCTGCCGATGATAAAGAGGTAGCTGCTTTGGCTCAGAAGTTATTGAA
>CAJMRV010000009.1 GCA_905215795.1 uncultured bacterium
GTACATCGTGCGGTCCCTTTCAGAGTAATATACGTTCTACTCTATTTTGGGAGAGTCACCACCGCGGAAGTCGCGTCGGCCCTGGAACGGGCGGTCGCCCTGTTCGCGACGGCCCTGGAAGGGGCGGTCGGCGCCCTGGTCGAACTTGACCAGGCAGTCGCGGCCCTTGAAGCGCACGCCCTGGAGGGCCTCGACCACGCCGGCGGCCTGGTCGGAGTCGATGTCGACGAGCGTGAAGCGGTCGGCGATGTCGATCGCGCCGATGGCCTTCGAGGAGATGCCGCCTTCGTTGGCGATGGCGCCGACGATGTCGCCCGGACGGATGCCGGCCTGGCGGCCCACGCCGATGAACAGGCGCGTCTTGCCTTCCTCGGGGCCGCGGTTCTCGCGGCGGCGTTCGCAGCGTTCACCGCGTTCGCCACGTTCGCCGCGTTCGCGACGGGGGCGTTCATAGGGATTGTACGTCGGGATCTCGGTGTCGTCGTCCCCGTTGTCCACGTTGTCCTGGACGAGGTAGAGGGCGGCGGCGGCCACGTCGAACGGGTCGTGCTCCTCGCAGAGGCTTTCGACGATGCGCTGGAAGCGCTCGAGCTCGACGTTCTCAATCGTTTCGAGGATCTTTTCGCGGACCTGTTCGAGGCGGCGGGTCTTCACGTCCGTGGAGGACGGAACGGCGCGCAGTTCGATGCGGGCCTTGGTGACGCCTTCGAGGCCGCGCAGATGGCGGTGCTCACGGGGCTCGAGGATCGTGATGGCGGTGCCGGTGCGGCCGGCGCGGCCCGTGCGGCCGATGCGGTGCACGTACGTCTCGTAGGAGGCCGGGATGCCGAAGTTGATCACGTGCGTGAGGTTCTCGAGGTCGATGCCTCGGGCGGCCACGTCCGTGGCGACGATGATGTCGACCTGGCCGGAGCGGGCGCGCTTCATCACGCGGTTGCGCGTGGGCTGGTCGAGGCCGCCGTGGAGGGCTTCGACGCTGTAGCCGCGGGCGCGGAGGTTTTCGGTGAGTTCATCGACTTCCATGCGGGTGCGCGTGAAGATGATGGCGAGCTCGGGGCTCTCCATGTCGATGATGCGGCCGAGGGCCGTCGTGCGGTAGTTGTGGGCGACCACGTAGCCGATCTGCGGAACGCGCGGGGCTTCGCCCTCGGCGGCCTGTTCGCGCTGGATCGTGATGCGGGCGGGGTCCTTGAGGTGGCGTTCGGCGATGCTGGCGATCCGCGGGGGGAGCGTGGCGGAGAAGAGCGCCGTCTGGACGCCTTCGGGGAGCTCTTCGAAGATCGCATCGAGTTCGTCGGCGAAGCCGAGGTCGAGCATTTCGTCGGCCTCGTCGAGGACGACGGCCTTGATGCCCGAGAGGTCGAGCGTGCCGCGGCGGATGTGGTCGAGGGCACGGCCCGGGGTGGCGACGACGACGTGCGTGCCGCGCTTGAGGGAGCGGATCTGGCGGGAGTAGTCCTGGCCGCCGAAGATCGGGGTGACCTGGATGTCGGTCTTCTTGACGAAGCCGAAGCAGGCTTCGGAGACCTGCAGGCACAGTTCGCGGGTCGGCGTGATCACGAGGATCGCCGGGGAGTTGCATTCCTTGCCCACGCAGTAGCGTTCAAGGAGCGGCAGGGCGAACGCGGCGGTCTTGCCGGTGCCGGTGGCGGCGCGTCCGAGGACGTCGCGGCCTTCGAGGAGGACCGGAATCGCTTCGGTCTGGATGGGGGTGGGTTCTTCAAAACCCAATTCGGTCAGGGAGTCGACGATGGTGTCGGAGAGACCAAGTTCAGAGAAAGTAGCCATTTGTTAGGATTCTTCAGTTAAGAGAGTTGGAAAGGCCACTTACCCCGATACACCCACAGTACGTACTTCCGGAGGGGCAAACAGCCAATGATTTTCAAAATGATGGGTAATTCGGAAAGCCGAGGGTAAAACAGAACCCGCAAGGCTCACACCCTGCGGGTTCTGAGTGCTATCTGGCTTTCGTCGTCGTCAACGTATTAGTTGGCGGCGGGAGCTTCCGCGGCGGGAGCTTCGGCAGCGGCTTCGTCAGCAGCGGCTTCGTCTTCGGCCGGGATTTCTTCCTCAACAGCGGCGACCACGGACGCGAGGACCGGGTCTTCGCCGGAAGCGGCGGCGGTGAACTCGACGCCTTCAGGAAGCTCGAGCATGGAGGCCGTGAAGGTCGAACCGAGTTCCATCTTGGAGAGGTCGACGATGATGGCTTCCGGAAGGAGCTTGGGCAGGCAGGTGAGTTCGATCGTGGTGGCGGCGTAGTTGATGAGAGCCTTGTCGATCTTGACGGCGGGGCTTTCTTCAGCGTTGCGGAAGTGCAGCGGAACGTTCAGGGTGATCGGCTCGTTCGCGTTGACGCGGAGGAAGTCGATGTGCATGACCTGCTGCTTGTACGGGTGCATCTGGAAGGCGCGGAGAACGACGAGTTCTTCCTTGCCGTCGAGTTCCATTTCAAGCACGGAGGCGTGGAACTTTTCCTTCTGCAGGGCGTAGTAGATCGGGTTGTGATCGAGTTCGATCATCGTGGCGGGCTGATTGCCGCCGTAGATGATGCCGGGGAGCTTGTCCGCGCGACGAAGGCGGCGGCTCGCACCAGTACCTTGCGTCTGACGAGTGGTAGCGATGACTTTCATGGGTTTTACTCCAAAGGGATTGATGTGTCCCCGCGGCCGCGACCAGCTGCGGGGGCTGATTTTATTCGGCGAACAGGGAGCTCACCGAATCTTCCCGCGCAATGCGGGAAAGGGTTTCGCCGATGATGCTCGCCGTGGTGATCTGGCGGATCTTCGGACAGGCTTGAGCGGCCTCGCTGAGCGGAATCGTGTCCGTCACGACGAGTTCGTCAAGCGCGGAATTCGTGATGCGTTCGACGGCGGCGCCCGAGAGCACCGGGTGCGTGATGTAGGCGACCACGCGCTTGGCGCCGCGGTCCTTCAGGGCGCCGGCGGCGTTGCAGAGCGTGCCGGCCGTGTCGACGATGTCGTCGGTGATCACGCAGGTGCGGCCGTTGACGTCGCCGATGATGTTCATGATCTCGGCCACGTTGGCGCGGGGACGGCGCTTGTCGATGATGGCGAGGTCCGTTTCAAGGGACTTGGCCATGGCACGGGCGCGGACCACGCCGCCGACGTCGGGGGAGACGACCATCATGTTTTCATAACGGCGTTCCACCAGGTCGTTGAGCAGGACCGGGGTGGCGTAGATGTTGTCGACCGGGATGTCGAAGAAACCCTGGATCTGGTCGGCGTGCAGGTCCATCGTGAGGACGCGGTCGACACCGACGGACTGGAGCATGTTGGCGACGACCTTGGCGGAGATGGCCACGCGGGCGGAACGCGGACGGCGGTCCTGGCGGGCATAACCGAAGTAGGGGATCGCAGCCGTGATGCGGCGGGCGGAGGCGCGCTTGAGGGCGTCCACCATGATCATGAGTTCCATCAGATTGTCGTTGGTCGGCTGGCAGGTGCTCTGCAGGACGAAAACGTCCTTGCCTCGAACGTTGTCGATGATCTGACAAGAGACTTCCCCGTCGCTGAAGCGGGCCACGTTGGCCTGGCCGAGGGGAAGGTTAAGGTAATTGACGACGGCCTGGGCAAGCTTGGGATTGGCGTTGCCCGAGAAGACCATCATACTGTCCGGCACCATGGGATCCATGTCTACTGCTCTTAAGTTTGGGCGGGAGGATTTGACTCGCGCGGTTGACAACATGGCGTCCTTCATCGCGTTAGCGGCGAAAGGCGCTTAGAAAAACGAAAAAGGGAGGATCAAAAGGCACCTCCCGTTCAGATATCTGAGTTGGCAGGGGTAGAAGGATTCGAACCTTCGAATGCCGGAATCAAAATCCGGTGCCTTAGGCCAGCTTGGCTATACCCCTAACCTTATTATTTTTTAGTCGTCCAACCAGTCTGCTAAAGGATGGCTGCCGAGCGTCTTCGCTTCGAAACCCAACCAATCCTCTGGGAGCGACCGGAAGTGCATTTGAACGTCCGTCGGAAGCACGCCGAAAACGGCGCTGCCTGAGCCTGTCATTCTAACCGAATGGCAGGGAGCGAGCATCTCCAGAGCCTGTTGGATCCGGGGCTCGAGCTCGACGGCCACGGGCTGCAGGTCATTCCAGCCGAAAAGCGCTGTATTTCCTGAAAAACCCTTACGAACGAAGAACGCTATTCTTACGGATTTCGTATCCCTTGTCAAGCTTGGAGACCCAAAAATTTCAGCCGTCGAGACGCTTCTGCCGGGCCAGAGGACGGCGAATTTCATGGGCTCGATTTCAATGGGTTCGAGAATCTCCCCGATGCCCTCGACCCAGCAATTGCGTCCCTTTATGAAGAAGGGGACGTCGGCCCCGAGACGCAGTCCCAGCTCGAGGAGCTCCTCCCTTTTGAGGCCGAGCCCCCAGAGACGGTTCAGGCCGATCAACGTCGTGGCGGCGTCCGAACTGCCGCCCCCCATGCCCGCGCCGGCGGGGATGTTCTTCCTCACGGTGATCCTCACGCCGCGGTTCGTGCGGCAGTGTTCCTGAAGGAGGCGGGCCGCCCTCACGCAGAGGTCCTTCTCCGCCTCGCCGATGATCCGGCCGTAACGTTCGACGCGCCCGTCGGGGAGTTCCTCGAGGTCGATCGAGTCGGCCCGGTCGATCATCACGAAGACCGATTCGAGCAGGTGCTTGCCGTCGTCGCGGCGGCCCGTGACGTGGAGGAAGAGGTTGAGTTTGGCGGGTGCGGGAAGGTTATAGAGGTTGGCTGGCATGTTCGATGGGATCGCAGAAGAGCCGGAGCTTGACCGGCGGGTCGTCGTGTTCGGCGTCGAGGCGGCGCAGGGCGCCGTCGGGCCACTTCGCCTCGTTGGAGAGGCGCCAGCCCCTCAGGGCCGCGGCGTCGACGGGGGCGCCCTCGAGCCAGCCCGCGAGCGTCGTCACGGGGAGTTCGAGCCCGAGCGCGGAGGCGAGGAGCGCTTCGGCGTCGGCCGAGCTGTTCTTTTCTCCGCCCGCCTCGAGTTCGGCGCGTCCGGGCAGGAGCGTGATGCGGGCGAGCACCATGCGCATCGGGTTCATGAGGACGAGCACGCGCCGGTCGCCCGGCCAGCGCTCGAAGCGGAACCGCCCGGGGAGCGTCTCGAAGCCCCCGTCGGTCTTGATCCGCACGTTGAAGCGGCCCGTCCGGGTGAAGACGGGCTCGGGGAACTTGAAGGCACAGCCCGCGAGCTGCAGGACCGAGGTCCCGGCGAGGACGGCGGGCACGGCGGCGAGCAGGCGGCGCCTCATGGCGCGTGCCGGCCTCACGGCGTGACTCCGATCGCCTTGCCGAACTCGACGATCTCGGGGGCGTGGCCCGAACGCTGCAGGAGCTGTTCGAAGACCGACTTCGCCTCGGCGGTGCGTCCGGCCTCCATGAGGATCCTCACGAAGTCCTTGGCGACGTCGGCGTTGAACTGGAGCTTGAGCGAGGTGAGCGTGAACTGCACGGCCTGGTCCCAGCGTCCCTCCTGGGCGTTGATCAGCCCCATCTGCCAGAGAACGAGCGGATTGAGCGGGTCGATCTTGTAGGCGCGTTCAAGAAGGTGGCGGGCCTTCGAGGGGTTCTTGTTCACCGAGTCCTCGATCCTCGCCTCAAGGACGTAGAGGAGCGGTTCGTTCTCATCGACCGCGCGGATCTTCGGGATGATCTCCTCGAGGGTCTTCCTGTCCTTCATGTCGAGCGCGAGGAGCGCGATCGCGTAGAGCTGGCGGGGGCTCGCGTCCTCATGCAGGAGGAGCCTGGCCGATTCCATCGCCTTCTCCTTGTCGCGCGCCTTCAGGTAGAGCTCGGTCTTCAACGCATGGAGCGCCGAAGGATGTTCGAGCTGCGCGGGATCGAGCTTCTCGAGCATGGGGAGCGCCTCCCCGGTGCGTCCGAGCTGGTCGAGCGCGAGGGCGCGGAAGATGCGGGCCTGCGTGGCGAGCGGCTCCTCGGTGACCTTGTCGGTGATCTCGAGCGCCTTCTTGTAGTCACCGGCCTCGACGTAGAGGTTGGCGAGCTGGACGACGGCCTTGTCGTTTCGAAGCGAGCGCGCCCCGAAGTTCTCCTCCATCGTGCGGATGTAGTCCTCGAAGTACTTCCGGGCGAGGTCGTTCTTCCTGGCGTTCCCCGCGATCAGCCCCGCGTTGTAGAGGAGCGTGACGCGTTCGGAGGGTTCCTCGGGCTCGTTGGCCATGGCGCGCTTGAGCTCCTCGATGCCGCGGTCGGTCTCGTTCTTGCGGACGAGGGCGCGTGCGAGGA
Source organism: uncultured bacterium (assembly GCA_905215795.1). GTDB lineage: Bacteria > Pseudomonadota > Gammaproteobacteria > Burkholderiales > Burkholderiaceae_F > Sutterella. Next base: position 6,258 of record CAJMRV010000009.1, read on the forward strand.
GGACCCGCACCGTGGCGGCGTCGGGATGCGTGTCGAGGTACTTCTCCATGAGGGCGACGGCGCGGTCCTGATGGTTGCGCCAGAGGAAGTCGGCCGTCTTCTGCATGAGCGCGTCGCTGTCGGGCTCGAGCTTCTGGGCCTCTTCGGCGTGGGCGACGGCCTTCTCCTCCATGCCGAGGGCGCGTTCATAGCGCGCCAGCGAGAGGAGCACGGCGGCGTTGTCCTTGTGGTTCTCAACCGCCTTTTCGAGCGCCTCGGGCATGCCCTTGAAGGTCTTGGGCTCGCGGGCGAGCGCCTCGAGCGTCGGCGGGAGCCAGCGTTCGGGCTCGGCGTCGTTCTTGTCGAGGAAGGCCACCTCGTGGTTGAAGGCGGAGCGGTCCTTCTTGTGGATCGCGCGGGCGAGCAGCGTGCGGTGGACCGACGGGTTGTCGGGATCGAGCTTGTGCCAGGCAAGCGCCGCGTCCTCGACGTTCTCGGGGGTGTTGGTCATCAGGGCCGCCTTGAGGAGCGGCTCGCCGAGGGCCTTGTCGCCGGTGTGCTTCATCGCCTCCGAGAGGAACTCGTAGGCGGCGCGGTTCTGGCGTCGCGAGGCGGCGATGTCGGCGTTGAGCAGGTAGTAGAGGGTGTCCGAGTCGATCTTCGTGATTTCCTCGTCGTTGCGTTTCCCGGTTTTTCCGGCGTCGCCGCCGGTTTTCTCCACGGCGGCGGGCGTCTCCCGGAGCCCGGAGGAGTCCTCCGCGGCGTTCGGGGCCGTGGGGCCCAGGCTCAGTGCGAGCCCCAGGACGGTGATGGGGAAAAGGGTGCGGATCATGGCGCGGTCGGTCAAAAATGTTCAAAATGTGGGAAATCCTATTGTAGAGCTTTCTCCCGAGCCCACAAGTCAAAAGAGGTCCCCGCACGAATATGGAAAACAAGTTCACGAAGACGCTTCTCGCCTGGCATGCAGCATGCGGCCGCCACGACCTGCCCTGGCAGGTGCGCGACGACTGGTACGCGCGCATCCTCTCGGAGGTGATGCTCCAGCAGACCCAGGTGAAGACGGTGATCCCGTATTTCGAACGGTTCATGGCCGCCTATCCCACGGCGGCGGACCTCGCGGCCGCGGACGACGAGGACGTCATGGCCCTCTGGGCCGGACTGGGCTATTACTCCCGCGCGAGGAACCTCCTCAAGGCGATCCGCACCGTGATGACCGAATGGAACGGGGAGTGCCCGCCCGACGCCGCCTCGCTCGCCACGCTCCCGGGGATCGGCCCTTCGACCGCGGGGGCCGTCTCGGCCTTCGTCAACAAGGAGCGCTCGATCATGGCCGACGGCAATGCCAAGCGCGTCATCGCCCGCGTGTTCGCGATCCCGGGCCATCCGGGCCTGAAGTCCTTCGAGGATGCGGTCTGGAAGAAGGCCGCGGAGCTCCTCCCGGAGAGCGCGGAGATGCCCGCCTACACGCAGGGGCTCATGGACATGGGCGCGCTCGTCTGCCGGAGGAACCCCGACTGCGAAGTCTGTCCGATGAAGGACTTCTGCCTGGCCCGTGAGCGCGGGCTCCAGACCGAGATCCCGGGGAAGAAGCCCAGGAAGGAGCGTCCCGTGCGCCATGCGCTTGCCTGGTTCATCCTCGACGATGAGGCGGTCTGGGTGCGAAAGCAGGACGGACGCGGCGTCTGGCACGCGCTCTGGATCCCGCCCATGACGGAGTTCGACCCCGTCGGGGGCTACTCGAGGGAGGTTCCTGCGGAATTCGCCCCCGTCGTCGCTTCGACGAAGGCCGCCCCCGTGATCACGCACGACTTCTCCCACTACAGGCTGGAGATCTACCCCGTCGTATGCCGCCTCGCCCCCGGGGCGGTCCCCGCCGGACTCACGCGGCTCCCCCTCAATGCGCTCGACTCGCTTGCGCTCCCGAGTCCCGTGAGGGCGTTCCTCTCGGGGTTCGAACCCTTCGACCTGAAGCCCTGATGTCCTGACGCAGGGACGGGTCTTGAGAATCCTGAAAAGAAGAAAGGCGCCCGAAGGGCGCCTTTTTCATGGCCCGCTTCATTTCCTTCAGCGGGTCTGTTCGAGTTGTTCGGGACGCATCGAGGCCTTCCCGTCGAGGATGCGGTGCCGCACGGCGGTGCCGAACTTCCCCTTGAAGTGGCGTCCGAGCGCCTCGGCGACGTACACCGAGCGGTGCTGACCGCCGGTGCAGCCGATCGCCACGGTGAGGTAGTGGCGGTTCTGCTCCATGTAGTCGGGGAGCCAGCGTTCGATGAAGCGGATGATGTCGTCGATCATCTCGCGGGTCTGGGGCTGCTCCTCGAGCCAGTGCGCGACCGGTTCGTCGCGGCCCGTCAGGGGGCGGAGCGCCGGGTCGTAGTAGGGATTGGGCAGGCAGCGCACGTCGAAGACGAGGTCCGCCGCGACGGGCACGCCGTGCTTGAAGCCGAAGGACTCGAAGGTGAGCGTCATGGAGGCGCGGGGCTGCGCGACGAAGGCGCGCACCCAGTTCCTGAGCTGACCCGGCAGGAGCGCCGTCGTGTCCATGAGGGCGGCCCCGAGGCTCAGGGGTTCGAGGAGGTCGCGCTCCTTCTTGATGAGTTCGATCAGGGTCGGACAGTCGTCCCCGCCGCGCATCTTTGCGAGCGGATGCTGGCGGCGCGTCTCCGAGAAACGCTGCAGGAGCTCGTCGTCGGAGGCCGTCAGGAAGAGCACGCGCACGTCGATCCCCTCGCCCGAGAGCTGGGAGAGCGCGTCCATCGAGTGTTCGAACGAGTCCTGGCTGCGCGCGTCGATGGCGACGGCGGTCTTCTGGATGCCGTTGGCCTTGAGGTAGCCCGCCACGGGCATGAGGAAGGGGCCGGGCAGGTTGTCGATGCAGAAATATCCGCAGTCCTCCAATTGACGGATCACGATGGATTTACCGCTCCCGGAGAGTCCGGTGACCAGGATGAGCTGCATGTTTCCGCTCCTTTGTGGGCTAGTTCGTGGGGTCTTCGTTCCCGGAGGCGCCACCGTCCTCTTCGGGTTCGGGGGGAGCCGGCGGCTCCCAGTCGTGGATGAACCGGCAGATCGCCTCCTCGCTCGGGCTCGTCCTGAGGAAGTCGCGGGCGTGCTCGTCGGAGAGCAGTCCGGCGATTTCGCGGAGCACCGTGAGGTAGTCCCCCTCGTCCTTCTCGGGGATGAGCAGGCAGAGGAACACGTTGACGGGTTCGTTGTCGCCCGCGTCGAGGGCGACCGGCTCGCGGGTCCTCAGGAAGGCGAGCGAGAGCACGTCGATGTCGGCGAGGCGGCCGTGCGGGATGCCGCAGCCGTGGCCGAGGCAGGTCGAGCCGATCTTCTCGCGTGCGAACAAGGCGTCGAAGGCTTCCGTGTGGGGGACTCCCGAGGAACGTTCGAAGATGAGGGAGGCTTCTTCGAACACGCGTTTGCGGCTCAGGGCGTCGACGTCGATGCGGACGCAGTCCAGGGGAAGCAGTGAGGCTAAATGGTTCATTGAATGAAAGCGCCGGATCCGCCCCTTTCCCGGGGGAGGGCCCGACGCGTCGTTTGATGGGACTATCAGTCTAGCAAAAAAGGCGTTTGAGCGGTTTCAGGCCCGCCGGCGCAGGCGCGTGGAGGGAATCCCGGCCGACTCCCGGTACTTGGCGACGGTGCGCCGCGCGACGGTGAGGCCGCTCTCGGATAGCCGGTCGGCGATGGCCTGGTCGGAGAACGGCTTGGCGGGGTCCTCACCGGCGATGATCGCCTTGACGGCCTCGAGCACGGCGTCCGCGCTCGTCTCGGTCACCTCGCCCGTGGCGGCGTCCACGTTGGTGAAACGCGCCGACGAGAAGAGGTTCTTCATCTCGACCATGCCCCTCGGGGAGAGCACGAACTTGCCGGCCACGGCCCTCGAGACCGTCGAGGGGCTCACGCCGAGCGCGTCGGCGGCCTCGCTCATCGAGAGCGGTTCGAGCGCGGCCGAGGGATCGGTGAACCAGCCCGCCTGGCGTTCCACGAGGAGGTTGGAGATCCGTCCCAGGGTCTCCCGGCGCTGTTCGACGGCCTTCATGAAGAGGCGCGCCTCCGCGAGGTGGTTGTCGAAGAGCGCCCTGGGGAGGTTGGCCCGGGCCGCCTCGAAGGCGGCCTTCTCCACGAACCCCATGGAAGGCGCCCCGTCCGAGCAGATCTGTGCGGTGAGGCGTCCCCCTTCGAGCCGGACGACGACGTCGGGCACGACGTAGTTGTCCTCCTCCTCGCGGGGGAGCGAGACGGGGTGCGGGGACAGGGTCTTCATCACGGCGAGGGCCTTTTCGAGCGCCTCCTCGTCGCCGTCGGCGGCTTCGAGGAGCGCGGGGCGGTTCTCGGTGATGATCGCGGTGAAGGCCTCGTCGAGCAGTTTCTCGAGGAGTGCGGCGGTGTCGGCGTCGACGCCCCCGGAGCGCATGAGCGCGCCGGTCTGCAGCGTGAGCGCCTCCGCGGGGCCCGAGGCTCCGAGGCCGGGGATCGTGCGGTGCTTGAGGATGAAGAGGGCGCGCCGCCATTCGACGAGGGGCACGCCGGGGTGCCCCGCTTCGGCGAGGCAGCGTTCGTATTCGAGGGCGAGCGTCTCGACCGGGGTCGTGATGAACCCGTGCTCGTCGAGTTCGTCGACGAGGCACTCGAAGAGGAGCGGCTGGAGGTCCCCCTCGGCCATGCACCGGAGGTCGACGAGGATCTCCTCCCTCACGTCCTCGCGTCCGGGGACGTTCTCGATGGGGTCGGTCCCCGGGCCTGATGCGGAGGCGGGACGCCCCCATGAGGGCGTCCCGTCGAAGATGGCGTCGGATTCGGATGCGTTCTCGGGGGAGGATTCCCCGGTCGTCCCGGAAGCTGGACGGTCGTCCCCGCCCGCGTCCGCGTCGTCGGCCGCCCGGTCCGCTCCGGCCCCGTCCGTGCGTTCGACGAGCGGGTTCGTGTTGAGGAGCAGTTCGGCCTCGCCGATGAGCTCCGAGCGCGAGAGCTGGAGCACCTTCATCGACTGGATCTGCTCGAGCGTGAGGCTCTGGGTCTGTCGGGCGTCCTGGACGAGTTTCTGGGCGTTCACGGCTTACATGCTGAAGTTTTCGCCCAGATAGATCTTGCGCACGTCCGGGTTGACGATCAGTTCCTTGGGGTCGCCCTCGGCGAGGACGCCGCCCTCGTTGATGATGTAGGCGTGGTCGCAGATGGCGAGGGTCTCGCGGACGTTGTGGTCCGTGATCAGCACGCCGATGCCGCGCTTCTTGAGGTAGCCCACGATGCGCTGGATCTCGATGACGGCGATCGGGTCGACGCCGGCGAACGGTTCGTCGAGCAGGATGAAGCGGGGGCTCGCGGCGAGGGCGCGCGCGATCTCCGTGCGGCGGCGCTCGCCGCCCGAAAGCGAGAGGGCCATGTTCGTGCGGATGTGCTGGATCTGCAGCTCGTCGAGGAGCGCCTCGAGGCGGCGCTCGATCTCGTCCTTCTGGATGAAGCGGCCGTTCTCGTCGACCTGCAGCTCGAGGATCGCGCGGATGTTGTCCTCCACGGTGAGCTTGCGGAACACGCTCGCCTCCTGCGGGAGGTACGAGACGCCGAGGCGCGCCCTCTGGTAGATGGGCATGTGCGCGAGGCTCTTGCCGTCGAGTTCGATGTCGCCGTCGTCGGCGACGACGAGGCCCACGACCATGTAGAAGGTCGTCGTCTTGCCCGCGCCGTTGGGGCCGAGCAGGCCGACGATCTCGCCGGAGCGGACCGTGAGGTTCACGCCCTTGACGACCTGGCGGGAGCCATAGTGCTTCTTGAGGTTCGTCGCCTTGAGGGTATGGATTTGTTCTTCGGACACGTTACTGGCCTTGCTTTTCAGTGGGGGTCAACGTCACGGACGTCGACAGGGACGGGGTGGCGGCGGCCGGCTTGGCGGGCTCGCTCTTCCTCGGGGCGATGATCGTGGTGACGCGCTGGGGCTGTCCGTTGACGACGCCGCCCTTGATCTCGGCACGGCCGTTGCTCATGTCGTAGGCGATCACTTCGCCGCTCGTGGAATCCTTCTGGACCCCGTTGACGGTGCGGGTGAGCTTGGCGCGGCCCTTCAGGGTGACCATGTCGCTCTCCTCGTCGTAGATGATCCGTTCGGCGTTGGCGTTGATCCATTCGGCCTGACCGGGCGTCTTGGGGTCGCGCTGCTGCTTGAACGAGGCGGGCGAGCCCTTGAGTTCGATGCGGCGGTAGCCCTTGGGGGTGATCGACATGTCCAGTCGCGCGCCCCTCAGGGCCGTGGAGCCCTGGTTGACGGCCACGTTCCCGGAGTAGGAGGCCATCTGCTTGACCTCGTCTCCGAAGAAGGAGTCGGCCTGGATTTCGATGGGCTGGCGGCGGTCGCTCGTGAGCGCCTGCGCGCTGCCGGCTCCGAGACAGAGGAGCGTGGTGAGGATCAGGAATTTCTTCATTTGGCTTGGCCCGCCTTCTGGGCGGTCTTCGAACGGATGACGGTGGTGACCCCGCCGTTGAGCTCCACGCTGCGAGCGATGTGGTCGTAGTGCAGGCCGCGGCGGCTTTCGGTCGTGTCGATGCCCCATTGCAGGCGCACCGGCTTGTTGGTGTCGAACGTGTAGGTGTCCAGATAACCCTTAAGATAATCGGTTTGGAAATGGAAGGGAAGGTCCTTGCCGAAGGCGCTCCGGTCGAGCCTGACGCCGCCCATGAGTTCGAGCGAGCGAAGGCCGTCGTTGCTCCAGGCCTTGTCGGCGTGGATGGCGAGCTTGGCGAGGTTCGGGTTGAGCGTGGCGTAGTCCACGCCCTCGGCCTTCACGCGGTTGTCGGTGAAGTGCTCCATTTCCCGTGCGAAGAGGCGGTGCTTGGCGGAGCCGTCGGCGTTGTAGTCGGTGAGCGTGATCTCGCGCGCCGAGAAGTCGGGGCTCTCGGGGCTCGGCACGTACTTGAGTCCGGCGAGGTACTGCTGGATGGAATACATGTAGGTCGCGCCGACGAGCGCGGCTAACAGGGCGACCCCGACGATGGCCGTCACGCGGTCGCGCATAAAAGGACGTTTACTCACTCGAGACACCTGGGTGGGACGCACGGGCGGGCGTCCGGCCGTGCCGTTCGCCCTGCGTCGTGTGGACAAGGATCCGGAAGGGCGCGTTCGATGCGCGGCGGGCGTTGCGCCCGCGGTCTCCCGAATCCATCATTTTAACGTGTTTCACCGGGGCCTTCCCTTAAAAGGGGCTCCCGATGAGGCGCCTCACGGATTGACGTAGGTCTTCTCGATGAGTTCCTCCCAGACGCCCTGGGCGCGGAGGATCTTCTCGGCCATCGCACGCACCGCGCCGCGCCCGCCGTCGAAGGGCGCCTGGAAGTCCACGAAGGGGACGACCATGTGGTCGGCGTCGGCCGGGCAGCAGGCGAAGCCCGCGCGCTTGAGGAGCGCGAGGTCGGGCACGTCGTCGCCCATGTAGGCGACTTCGTCGTCCCTGAGGCCGAGCTTTTCAAGGAGGCGCTCGTAGGCGGGCACCTTGAAGCGTTCGTTCTGGAAGAGGAGCTCGATGCCGAGCTCCCTGGCGCGTTCCTCGACGATCTTCGAGGAGCGGCCCGTGATGATGGCGATCGGGATGCCGGCCTTCTGGAGCATCTTGATGCCCAGGCCGTCGCGCACGTGGAAGCGCTTGAAGCACTCGCCCTCGTTGCCGATGCAGATCGCGCCGTCCGAGAGGACGCCGTCGACGTCGAGGATGACGAGGCGGATGCGCTTCATCTTTTCATTGAGTTCGGTTTCCGTCATCAGAGCACCTTGGCGTTGATCAGGTCGTGGAGATGCAGGGCGCCCACCAGGTGGTGCTTTTCATCGACCACGAGGAGCTGGTTGCACTGGCATTCGTTGAGCAGCTTGACGGCGCTCGCGGCGAGCGCGTCGGCGCCGATCGTGCGGGGGTTCCTCGTCATGACGTCGCCGATCACGAGCGGGCGGATGTCGCCCACGCGTTCGATCAGGCGGCGCAGGTCGCCTTCCGTGAAGATGCCGACGACCTCGCCCGCGGCGTTCACGACGGCGGTCATGCCGATGTGCTTGCGGGTGATCTCGCCGACGGCCTCGAGCAGGCCCACGTCCTCGCGCACGACCGGGATCGCGTCGCCCGTCCTCATCACGTTCTCGACGTGGATGAGCAGGCGGCGGCCCAGGGCGCCGCCCGGATGGGAGCGAGCGAAGTCCTCCTTGGTGAAGCCCTTCGCGGAGAGCAGCGACACGGCGAGCGCGTCGCCCAGGGCGAGCGTCACCGTGGTGGACGTCGTCGGGGCGAGGTTGAGCGGGCAGGCCTCGCGCTCGACGTGGCAGTTGATGTGCACGTCGGCGTGGCGGGCGAGCGTCGAGTCGGGGTTGCCCGTCATCGCGATGAGCTTGGCGCCCTCGCGCTTGAGCGTGGGCACGAAGGTGAGCAGTTCGTTGGTTTCACCCGAGTAGGAGATGCCGATCACGACGTCGCTCGAGGTGATCATGCCCAGGTCGCCGTGGGCCGCTTCGGCGGCGTGCACGAAGTAGGCGGGCGTGCCCGTGGAGGCGAAGGTGGCGGCGAGCTTGCGGCCGATGTGGCCGGACTTGCCGACGCCGGAGACGATCAGGCGTCCCTTGCAGTTGAGGATGAGGCGGTTGGCTTCGACGAATTCGTCGCCGAGACCCGCGGCGGCGGTCTCGATCGCGCCGGCTTCGCGGTGGAGCACCTCGCGGGCGAGGTTCAGGGCGTGCTGAGGATCGAAGGTGTAGTCCATTGTTTTGTGTCCAGACGAGTGGGGTGTTGCCCTTAATGATAGCGAAAAGCGCCCCGTGGGGCGCTTTCATGCTCGGGCGGGGACCCGGCCTTGCCGGCCGGGCGGAACCGCTTAGTGCTGGAGGATCTTCGAGAGGAACTGCTGGGCGCGGTCCGTGTGCGGCGCGTTGAAGAATTCCTGCGCCGGGAGGTTCTCGATGATCTCGCCGGCGTCCATGAAGATGACGCGGTCGGCCACCTTGCGCGCGAAGCCCATCTCATGGGTGACGACCATCATCGTCATGCCTTCGGCGGCGAGCTGGACCATGACGTCGAGCACTTCGTTGATCATCTCGGGGTCGAGCGCCGAGGTGGGTTCGTCGAAGAGCATGCAAACGGGGTCCATGGCGAGGGCGCGGGCGATGGCCACGCGCTGCTGCTGGCCGCCCGAGAGCTGGCCGGGGAACTTGTCGGCGTGGGCGAGCAGGCCGACGCGGTCGAGGAGCGCGAGGCCGCGTTCGGTGGCTTCGTCGCGCGGACGGCCGAGCACCTTCATCTGGGCGAGAACGAGGTTCTCACGGATCGAGAGGTGCGGGAAGAGTTCGAAATGCTGGAACACCATGCCCACGCGGCTGCGCAGCTTCGGGAGGTCCGTCTTGGGGTCGCCGACGGAAACGCCGTCGACGATGATCTCGCCTTCCTGGAACGGCTCCAGGGCGTTGACGGTCTTGATCAGGGTGGACTTGCCCGAACCCGACGGGCCGCAGACCACGACGACTTCACCCTTCTTGACGTCCACGGAGCAGTTCTTGAGGACCTTGAAGTTGCCGTACCACTTGCTGATGTTTTTAATCTCGATCATTGCCATGATGTGAAGGATTCCTTACTTGAATAATGTGTTCTCAACGTGCCGCGTTCATACCGGACTGAACCCTGCGGATCAGCATGGAGAGCGAAAAAGAGACGGAAAGATAACAAAGCGCAGCAAAAGAATACATCAAAACGAGCTGTCCATCGCGCTGCGCGATCTTCGTGACGGCTCCCATGAAGTCGTTCCCGCTGATGACGTACACGAGGCTGGTGTCCTGGAACACGATGATGATCTGCGTGAGGAGCACCGGGAGCATGTGGCGCACCGCCTGCGGGAGAACGACGTGACGCATCGTCTGAGCATAGCTTAAGCCGAGGCCGTATGCCGCGTAAAGCTGGCCCTTTTTGACCGACTGGATGCCCGCGCGCATGATTTCGGCGAAGTAGGCGGCCTCGAAGAGCACGAAGGTGAAGATCGCGGTGAGGTCCGCGCCGATCATGACCGGGTGCTCGAGGTCGAAGATGAACTGGATGATCACCGGCATGAGCAGGAAGAACCAGAAGAGCACGAGCACGAGGGGGACCGAGCGCATCAGGTCGACGTAGAGCGTGGCCGGGGCGTTGAGCCAGCGGCGCTTCGAGAGGCGGCAGAGCGCCAGGAGCGTCCCGAAGAACAGGCCGAGCGCGGCCGTGATGCCCGTGAGCTTGATCGTGTAGGCGAAGCCCGAAAGGATGAAGTCCCAGCTCGCCGTGATGGATGAGAAGTCGATCGACATTGTTTTTATCTCCTAATCTTTTCGACGGTTATCAGGCGGTGGTGACGAGGCCGGGGATGCGGCTCCTCGCTTCGACGAACTCCATGACGCGGTTCACCACGAGGGAGATCACGATGTAGAGGACCGTGGCCCAGGCGTACGCGGCGAAGAAGTGGAACGTGTTCTCGCCCATTTCATTGGCGCGCATGGTGAGTTCGGGCAGGCCGATCGTCATGGCGACGGCCGTGTTCTTGATGATGTTCATCGCCTCGCTCGTGAGCGGCGGGACGACGATGCGGAAGGCCATCGGGAGGATGACGTAGCGGTAGCGCTGGAGTGCGGTGAGGCCGAGCGCGGTGGCGGCCGAGCCGATCCCGGCGGGGATAGAGGTGATGCCGGAGCGGACCTGTTCGGCCACGCGCGACGAGGTGAAGAGCCCCAGGCACATGAAGGCCGAGAAGAACTGGCTCGCCTCGGGGACCGAGTCGATCATCCATTCCTTGTAGGCGGGGACGACCTCGGGGACGACGAAGTACCAGATGAACATCTGGACGATCAGGGGGATGTTGCGGAAGATCTCGATCCAGGCCTCGCAGAACAGGCTCACGGGGCGGCACTTCGAGGTGCGCAGCGTGCCGATGACGGTGCCGATCGCCAGTGCGAGCGCGAAGGCGCTCACCGCCAGGCCGACCGTCCAGAGGGCGCCTTCGGCGATGTAGACCCACCAGGGGGAGTCGCCGAAGAGGGCGGGCTCCAGGAGGGAGTTGAGAGCGATGTCCAGGGCCATGTGGGAAACCTCTTCTTTTTAGGTGTGTGTTTCGTCGTCGGGGCGTGTTTCACGTGGAACGTCCCCGGCGGTGCGCCGCCCCGGGCGCCCGTCGGGGGATTCTATGGGGATGCGGCTCAGATGCCGTCGCTCGTCGGGTTGGCGAAGTACTCGCGCGTGACCTTGTTCATCGGGAAGTTCAGGTTGATGCCCTTCGGGGGGATCGGGCTTTCAAACCACGTCTTGTAGAGCTTCTCGAGACGGCCGTCCTTGATCATGCCGATGATCGTGTCGTCGACGAGCTTCTTGAAGCGGGGGTCGTCCTTGGCGAACATCGGGGCGTAGGGCTCGGTCGAGAGCGAGGCGTCGAGGATCTTGAAGTCCTCCGGATTGGGGAGGTTGGCGATCTGGCCGGCGAGGAGCACGTCGTCGATCACGAACGCGTCGGCGCGGCCCTTGGCGACGAGCTGCATGGACTCGGCGAAGTCCTTGGTCTGGATGAGGCGGAAGCGCACGTTGTTGGCCTTCTCGAAGGCCTTGAGCAGCGCCACGGAGGTCGTCCCGGAGGTGACGGCGACGTTCTTGCCGTTGAGGTCCTTGATCGAGTTGATCCCGGAGTTCTTGTTGACGGCGGCGCTCACCTGGATGCCGAAGTAGTTGATGCCGAAGCCGGCGGCCTGCTGACGCTTCTTGGAGTTGGTCGTCGAACCGCATTCGATGTCGACCGTCCCGTTCTGGATGAGCGGGATGCGGTTGGCGGAGGTGACGGCCTGGTAGCGGATCTTTAGGTCGGGCATGTTGAGCTCCTTCTTGACCGCGTCGGCGACGGCGCGGCAGACCTCGTAGCCGTAGCCCGCGGGCGAGCCGTCGGCAAGGAGGTAGGAGAACGGAACGGAGGATTCGCGGTAGCCGAGCGTCATCTCGCCCGAGTCGGCGATCTTCTTCAGGGTGTCGGTGGCCATGGCGGTCGTGCTGATCAGCGCGAGGGCGAGGACGGCGGCGGTGAGGCGGAATGTCTTCATGATGTGTCTCCTTTGAGAATCTTTACCCCGCAGGGAGGGTCTTGTACCTCATGAAGCAAATAGCGTGCCAAAGTCGGCCGGCACTCCGTTCACCCTTGTGGAGAGGGGTTTTGAAACGAAAACGCCTCCCGGCGGCGTTCGGACCGCGGGGAGGCGTCGTGTTCGGATGTGGTGCACGTTTTGCACCACGATGGTGCAAAACGGGTGTTTCCGGGCTTACTGGAGGGTGTCGGGCTTGAAGACGGGCTTGCGTCCCTCGAGGAAGGCCTTGAGGGCCTCGCCGGCTTCGGCGCTGTCGAGCTGGCGCTGGTAGGCGCTCTCCTCCTCGTCGATCTCGTGGAGGATCGGGTTGTTCCTGACCTGCACGAGGCGGGCCTTGGTGAGGCGCACGGCCTGGGGCGGCAGGACCGCGAGGCGCGCGACCTTGGCGGCCGTGACCTTGGGGAGGTCCTCGTCGTCGTAGACGGCGGTGATCAGGCGCATCTGGAGGGCCTCGTCGGCGGTGATCGGCTCGCTCAAAAGGAGCTTCTCGGCGGCCTGCGGGGCGCCGGCGCTCTGGGCGAAGATGCGCGTGGCGCCGAAGCGCGGCGCACGGGCGAGCGCGACGTTGGGCATCGAGAAGAGGGCGCGCTTGGCGGCGTAGACGAGGTCGCAGTAAAGGAGGATCGTGAAGGCCTCGCCGACGGCCGGGCCGGAGACCTCGGCGACGATCGGCTTGGGGAACGTCCTCAGGGCGTCGAAGAAGTTGATCATCGCCTCGTCCTGGGCCTCGGGATGTTCGAGCGACTCCTGCATGTCGGCGCCCGCCGAGAAGATCTGTTCGCCGCCGCGGAGCAGCACCACGCGGACCTTGTCGTCGGCCTCGGCGTTCACGAGCTGTTCGGTGAGCGTCGTGAACATCGACGCGTCGATGGCGTTGCGCTTCCTCGGATTGTCGATCGTGAGGTGAAGGATGCCGTAGTCGTATTGCGAAGTGATGCCCATCTTTCGGTATGTCCTGTCAGTAGTGGTGGATAGGGGGGGATTGAGTTTAACACCGGGGCCGCCGGGGTGCGGCCCTCATGCGATGGTCTTTTCCCAGGCGTCGGTGTCGCGGGTCTCGCGGTGCGGGTTCTTCTCGAAGCCGAGCTTCGCGGAGAGCGCCTGCATGCCCTCGTTGCCGCGGAGAACAAAGCCCACGAGACGCTTCATGTGGCGGTCGACGGCGTTCTTTTCAAGGACCGCCATGAGCCGGGAGGCGATGCCGTGGCGCTGCCAGGCGTCGGCGACGGCGATCCCGAACTCCGCCTCGTCGGGCTCGGTGCTCCGGCTCCAGCGGGCGGTCGCGGCGATAGTGCCGTCCTCGAGCTCGAGCACCCAGGCCTGTTCACGGTCGTAGTCGATCCGGGAGAGTTCCATCACGCGTTCGTCGGTGATGTGCGCTCGGGTGTGGAAGCGCATGTAGCGGCTCCTCTCGGAGAGCGAGGCGACGAAGCCCCTGAGGGCCTTGTAGTCCGAGGGACGCAGCTCCCTCAGGACGGCCTTCACGCCGCCGAGGTCCATCACCTCGCGGTCCTCCTCGTTCCAGGGGCGGATCGCCAGGTGGGAGAAGTCGGTGTCCGGTTCGAGCGCGCCGCCCGAGAGGTGGAGCACGGCGTCGACGGCGAGCGGACCGTCCTCGGTCCAGACGATCGGGTCGATCGAGAGCCGCCGCACGGCGGGGATGAGCGTCGCGAGGAGCGAGACGGAGCAGAGCAGCCGGCAGAGCCGCGTGCGGTCCACCGCGGGGAGTCCCGGGCCGGATTCGAGCCAGTGCTTCAGGGCGGGCGAGTCGAGCATGCGACGGGCACGCGTCATCGCGATCGGGGGCGCCTCGACGGCCACGTCGTGCGGCAGGTCGACGAGTTTGTCCGAGGGGCCGCATTCGACGACGGGGCCGAGCACGTTGTCGTAGGTCGAGGCGATGTGGAGCGTCCTCGTGAGGGGGTGTTCGACCGTGGGGTGCACGGTCATCCCCCTGAACGGGGTCATCGGGGAGTATTCCTCGAGGTTCGCGCGGATTGCGCGCCACGCCTCGAGCAGTTCAGAGGGGTCGGCGATGTCGTGGCGGACGCCGCCCGCGCGCGTCTTGTTGTTGAGTCCCTCCGCCCAGACCTTGAGCGAGACGGGCCAGCCGGTCTCGGCGGCCTTCTCGATGGCCTCGGCCGGGGTGCGGGCCACCTTCCTCGGAAGGAGGTCCACGTCGAGGAGTTCGAAGAGCGGTGCGATCTCGTGGGCCGCGAGGTTGTAGCGTCCGCCGCGGCGCGCCCCGTCGAGGAGCGAGCGGAGTTCGGCGAGCTTCTCGCGGTCGAACGAGGGCGTCCAGGGATCCTCGGGAAGGATCCGGTCGTTTCGCATCCGGATGCGGTGCGCGAGGGCGGCGAAGCCCTCGACGGCGCCCGTCGGGGACTGGATCGCCGAGATCGGCGCGTTCGGGACGAGGCGGAGCTGGGAGCGCACGGAGCGCGTGATCCGGTCGCTCACCCAGGCGGTCACGACTGGTTTGGTGGCTCCGCTCGCCGTCTTGGCGAGGTATTTCAAGGTCGGGTCGATCATGGAGACCGGGCCCGGGGCCACGATGACGATCGCACCGTCGATCATGGGGTCGCGGAGGACGATGTCGAGCGTGGTCTGGAAGCGTTTGGAGGAGGCGGTCGCGCCCACGACGATCGGATTGACCGGGACCTGGGCCGAGGGATGCGCCTTCTCGAGCTCGTGGATGGTTTCGTTGGAGAGGCCGTGGAGGTCGACGTCCAGGCCGTGGGCCGCGTCCGCGCAGAGCGCCGCGAAGCCCGAGTCGTTGGAGATCAGCGCGAGGCGGTTGCCGCGTGGCAGGCGGTTCGTCGCCAGGGCCGAGACGGCCGCGGTGAAGGATTCGAAGCTCTTGACGCGCTGGGCGCCCGAGCGTTCGGAAAGCGAGGCGAAGGCGCGGTCGGCGCCCGCGTCGTTGATGTAGCGGAAGCTCGCGAGCCGGTCGGCGGCGAAGCCCGAGCCGTCGCCCGCCTTGAGGATGACGACGCTCTTGCTCGCGGCGGCCGCGTGCACGGCCGAGAAGAACGCACGGGGGTTCTTGAGCCCTTCGATCTCGATGGCGATCACGCGCGTGTTGGCGTCGTCGGCGTAGTAGTCGACGAGGTCGGCCATGTCCACGTCGAGCTCCGCTCCGGTGGAGATGACGCCCGAGAAGCCGAGTTCGGCCTCTTCGGCGTAGTCGAGGAGCGAGGAGGCGATGAGCCCGGATTGGCACAAGAGCGCGATGTTCCCCGGGCGCGGGATGCCCGGCCAGAAGCTCGCGTTGAGTCCCATGTGCGGGACGAGGATGCCGAGCGAGTCGGGACCGATCAGGGTGAGCCCGAGCGTCTCCGCCTTCTTCTCCACTTCCTCGAGCCAGGCGCGGTCGCTCGCGTAGGCCGCCTCCTCGGTGGCGACGAGGACGCCGCCGACGCCTTTACGGGCGCATTCCTCGAGGGCCTGCGGCACACGGTCGGCGCGCAGCGCGATCACGGCGAGGTCGATCGGGGAGGGGATTTCACAGACGGATGCGTAGCAACGGCGCTCGCCGATGTACTTATACTTGGGGTTCACGGGCCATGCATGGGCCCCCATCGAACTCAGGCAGAGGGAGCGCCATATGTAGGAGCCACGGCTCAACGCGCGGTCGCTCGCGCCGATCACGGCGATCTGCTCTGGATGGAGGGCTCTCTTCAATTGTTTTGACGTCGTCATGGCCTGTGGTCTGGAGGGGGGATGGTCGTTCCCTCCGAGTTTAACGATTTTTGCCGGTGCACGCCCCGGCATTCACCGCGCCCCGTGGGCGGGAAACCCCTCCCGCGGCGGCCTTCAGGAACAAAGTCATGTCCCTCACACCCCCGGAACGCTGGCTGCGCGTGGACGGCTCCACCGTCTCGTGCACCGAGAGCGTCAAGGTCCTCAACGAGAACTGGGAGGACCTCGTCGACGAACTCACGAGCGCCTACGAGGACGCGGTCCTCATGGGCTGCGCCAAGGCCGAGTTCAAGCGCCACCTCCACGCGCTCGTCGACTCGCTCGAATGCGACTACAAGGAACTCACCGCCCCGGCTTCACAACCCGGCCGCACGGACCCATAATGGAGGAAGTGTAAAAATCGAATTGTCGCCATGGAGGAAATAAGGATGGAGGACAGCGAATTCAACGGCATCGTCCGTGAGACGAAGGCACGCGCCGAGGGCGCCTGGCTCGACATCCTCGTGGCGCACGGCGTGGACGCCTCGCTTCTGACGCGATCCAACCGTCCCTGTCCCGCCTGCGGCGGCGAGGACCGCTTCAGCTTCCATCCCGAGGATCCCGACGGATTCTGGTTCTGCCGCAAATGCGGCCACGGCGACGGCTTCGACCTGCTCGGACGCGTCACCGGCGCCTCCTTCTGGGAGGTGCTTTGCATGGTGAGGCGCCATCTCGGGCTCCCCGACGTGGAGCCGGGACGCCGTCCGCGTTCTGCGCGCTCCTCCGACTCCGCCGTCGAGTCCCGTCCGAACTGGCTGGCCGACTGGGAGGCGGCACGCCCCCTTTCCGAACTCCCCGACGACGACCCCGTTGTCCTCTACCTTCAACGCCGCGGCCTGGGTGTTCCACGTGGAACAAGGGCCCTGCGCTCCCATCCCTCGCTCGAGTACTGGTCCTTCGACGGTGAAGCGCCGGTGATGCTCGGACGCCACCCGGCGATGCTCTCGCTCCTCACCGACGACGAGGGCCGCCCCGAAAGCCTCCACCGGACCTACCTCACGCCCGACGGGGCGAAGGCCGACGTCCCCTGCGTGAAGAAGCTCGTGCGCTCGCGCCTCGAGGGAGGTCTCATCCGCATCAGCGAACCCGGCGACGTGCTCGGCGTCGCCGAGGGCGTCGAGACGGCGCTCGCCGCCGCGGGCATCTTCGGCGTGCCCGTCTGGAGCGCGGTCTCCGTGGGCGGCTTCAGCCGCTTCAAGGTCCCCGAAGGCGTTCGGAAGGTGATGGTCTTCGGCGACAACGACGCGGGCTACGCCGGCCAGGCGGGCGCCTACAACCTCGCGATGCGCCTCAAGCGGGACGATCCCGGACTCGAGGTGGAGGTGTGCATCCCCTCGGTGGAGGGTTACGACTGGGCCGACGTGAGGTTGAAGAGCCTCGGGCGCAATTCGCCCGGCTCCGCCGGACGTCGTGGACGGCGCCGACGCTGACTCCTTTCAGAGGGACGAACCCAAATTCCCGCCTGCTAGATACACTTTTAGGCGGGTAATGGGATCTCGAGTTT
>CAJMRV010000010.1 GCA_905215795.1 uncultured bacterium
GTTGGTGGTGTGAGAGGGGAGGAGCACCGAGAGTGCTCCCCTCTACTCGATTTCAATGATGTTTTTTCATCAGAGCCTGACGGCGATGATCGAGAAGATCATGCTCAGGGCGAAGAGCACCGAGATGATCAGCTCGAGCTTCACGCACGAGAAGAGCACCTGGTTGAGTTCATAGTGCTGGTAGCGCGTGATGTCGCGCGTCACCTTGAGCGCCTTAGGGAGCGCCGCGAAGACGAGCATGACGGCGATGTAGGCGGGGTTGATGAGGGCCATGGCGGTGAAGAGCACGAAGGGGAGCAGGATCATCGCCTTGAAGAAGACGAGGAACGTCTTCGGGCCGAAGAAGACGGCCATCGTGATCCTGTTGATGCTTTCGTCGTGCTCGCGGTCACGCCAGTTGTTGATGGCGAGCACCGCCGAGGCGACGGCGCCCAGGGCGAAGCCGAGCATCACCGAGAAGAGGCTCACGTCGTGGGCCTGCAGGGCGGAGGTCCCGATCACGGCGGTCAGCCCGAAGAAGACCATCACCGTGAGCTCGCCCCACGGGGTGTAGGCGATCGGCCTCGGGCCGCCCATGTAGGCGTAGGCCGCGATGATCGACGAGACGCCGATCAGGAGGAAGACCCAGCCCCCGAACCACACGAGGAGCGCGGTGTTGAGGAGCGCGAGGAGCATCATGGCCCGGATCGCCTTCTTGGCGGTGGGCATGGAGATCCATCCGTTGGTGGTCGCCCTGGGGAGGCCCCTCCTGTTGCCCGTCTCGGCCTTCCTTTCGGTGTATCCGATGTCGTTCTCCATGTTCGTGATGATCTGCATCAGGAGGGCGATCGTCAGCGTGAAGAAGGCCACGAGCGGGTCGAAGGTGCCGGTTTCATAAGCCGCGAGCGTGAGGGCGGCGATCACCGGCGCGACGGCCACGCCCCAGGTCTTGGGGCGGATGAAGGCGAGCCAGGCCGTCGTCTTGGAAACGGTCTCGGCCATGGATCAGAACACCACCTTGACGAAGGGGTGCTTCGTGAGGTCGAGGTAGCAGGCGTCGAGTTCGGGCTTGGAGTTGGCGGTCACGGTGACCGTCAGGGAGACGTACTTCTTCGTCTTGGAGTACTCCACCTTGTTGAGCTTCTCGTCGAAGGTGGGGTAGTGCTTGCGGATCACGTTGCAGATCTCCGCGACGTAGTCGTCACGGTTCAGGCCCATGATCTTGATCGGAAACACGAGGGGGAACTTCATGATTTCGTCGATCTTGTCGACCATTTCGCAGTAGGTTTTCTTTTCGGTATCGGTCACGGTGTCACCTGTCGAGATTCAATGTGAGTTTCAGTGTGTCGACGAATTGCCGCCACTGTCCGCCTTTTTCAACGTCCGAGGCGGCGCGGACGGGGATCCTCTTGAGTTCCTTGTCATCGTAGCTGATGACGAGCTCCCCTATTTTCGCATTTTTTCCAGCGGGGCGAGCAGTGGAGAGGTCCTTCTCAGGACCACCTTCAGGGGGTCGCCCCCGGCCTCGATGAAGCGCTTCCTCGGGAGCGTCACGGAGACGTCCGAGTCGACGACGGCCGGCACTTCGGAGACGCGTCCGAGATAGACGGGGGGCGTCGCGATCACCTGGCCCTTCTTGTAGAGCGCCACCGTCTCGGTTTCATAAGCCCCGAGGTTGTAGAGCATGGAGGCGGTTTCGGAGAGTTCCTGCTCGCCGGCCTCGACGAGCGCCACGTCGATCGTCCCCGGCCCCATGCCGAAGACCGCCGCGTCGCCGAGCCGGTAGGGCATGGCGAGGTTCGGGTTGAAGGGCGCCTTCGGGGCGTTGGCGAACGTGATCAGGTCGGGGCGGCTCTTCAGGAGGGCCTTGAGGAGGATGAGCTGGTCGGCGAGCGTCGTCCGGTTCTCATAGTCCTTCTCCTCGGCTCGCTCGTCGTTGTAGGGCGTCTTGTAGAGGGTCTGGTGCATCCCGAGCGAGGAGGCCGCGGCGTTCATGTGCTCGACGAACGCCTTTTCAGAAAGGCCCGTCGACGCGACGAGCGCCTTCAGGGTGCCTCCGTCGGGCTTGGCGATGAAGCGTCGGGCGGCCTCGACCACCTTCTTCTCATCAGCGCCGGCCTTCTTCTTCTCGGCGGCGGCCTTCGGAGCGGCGTCGGCACCGCCGGCGGTGAGCGTGACGCCCGCATCGCCGCGGGGCGTCTCCACCAGGGCGGCGTAGAGGACCATCAGGCCTACGAAGCCGTTGACGGGCAGGGTCTCGGTCGCCTTCTCCTCGGCGATGATCTGGAGGCTCGTCCGGTTCTCCATGATCCATCCGGCGGCTGCGGCCGTCTGGGAGGCCATCAGGAGGACGGCCGTGACGAGCGCGGCGAGGGCGCCTCCCGCGCGGAGGGGGATTCTTGACAATCGGGACATGAAACTTGCTAAATTGGGGGTTCTTCAGAGGTAATTCATTTTAGCGTCTGGCGCACCGCCTCTGGGATGGCGCCGCCGCATTAAAACCCGGTGGAGGGTCTGTGGAGTCCGCAGAGAACAAATTCATGGATGCTGAGGCGGTACGATCGATGCTGCCCCCGGAGCGGGTCCGGCTGGAGATCGTCGACGAGACGGGCTCCACGAACGACGACCTGAAGGCGCTCGTGCGCTCGGGCGGAGCAACGGCTCCGGTCGTCCGCTTCGCGTTCTCCCAGACGGGGGGACGAGGGACGAGGGGGCGCCGCTGGATCAATCCCGTGCCCGCCTTCCTCTTCTCCGTGCTCGTCCCGGCGCCCGGGGAGCCCAATCTCGTGCCCTTGAAGACCGGACTCTCGATCGTGGAGACGCTCTCGCGCCACGGCGTCGAGGCGGGCCTCAAGTGGCCCAACGACGTCTGGGCGGGCGGCGGCAAGGCGGGCGGCATCCTCTGCGAGGGTCTGCACGACCCGGCGGGACGCCCCTGGATCGTCATCGGGGCGGGGCTCAACCTCCTCTCCTTTGAAGGGCGCACCGAACGGGGCTGGTCCGTCGGCGGACTCTTTCCCGAAGGGGCCCTTCCCGCTCCCCGCGAATGCGCCTCCCTCTTCACCGACATCGTGCTCGGACTCCTTGATTCGTTCGTCGACGGGAACGCGCCGTCCCTCAACGCGTGGAGGGAACACGACGTTTTCTACGGTCAAAGGGTCAAAATCGCGCTGGAAAACGGCGCCCTGACGGGCGTCGAGCGTGGAATCACCGACGACGGACGTCTGTTGGTGCTCACAAACGACGGATTAACCGCTATCATGAGTGGAACCATTTTGAAAGGATGACGCCGTCCGGCCCCGAGACGGGCCGGCGCGTCCTAAGGCATGACTGTTTTACTGATTGACGTGGGCAACACGGCCCTCAAGTGGACCACGCTCGAGGAGCCCGACAACCCCCGCACCATCGTTCATGAAGGCAAGACCCACTTCAAGGACGAACTCTTCGAGGAATGGAACCGTCTCGGTCCGACCCGCATCATCGGCTGCTCCGTGGCCGCCCCGAGCATCGCGTTCTCCCTGACCAAATACTTCAACTCCCACGGCTACGCCTGGGAATGGGTCAACTCCCAGCCGGTCTTCGAATGCCGGGAGTTCACCCTCGTCAATGGCTACGCGCGTGCGCGCCAGCTCGGTGCGGACCGTTGGTTCGCCGCCGTCGGTGCGATCTCGCTCGGCCTGGAGACGCCGCTCCTCGTCGTGCACACCGGCACGGCGACGACCGTCGACTCGATCGCGCTCGAATCCCCCGGGGCCTACCGCTTCATCGGCGGACGCATCGCACCGGGGCCCACGCTCATGAAGAAGGCGCTCATGCGCGACATCCCGACGCTCAACACCGAGATGTCCGAGTACAGGGACTTTCCGGAGCGCACCTCCGAGGCGATCATGACCGGGATCGTCGACGCGCAGGTGGGCCTCATTGAAAGGGCGCGTGAAAAGATGTCCGCCTGCGGTCCGACGCCGAGGACCATCCTCGCCGGCGGCGCCGCCCGCTGGCTCGCACCCCACGTGGACGCGGCCATCGGCGACCTGACCATCCGCCACAACCTCGTGCTCCGCGGCCTTGTTGAAAAGGCGAAGGCGGAATTGAAGGACTGAAGAAGAACAAAAGGAGAAGTTGATGAGAATCCTTGCGGTATTGATGACACTCGCCGCCCTCGGACTGTCCGGCTACGCCTATGTCGAGCAGGCCGCCTTCGTCAGGGGCCTCCCTGAGAAGACCACCGTGGACGTGAAGGTGGCCAACCTCACGTTCTCCGAACCCGAGCTCGTCGAGGCCGTGGTGCCCGAACAGCCCCCGCTCCTTGATGAAAAGGACGACGAGGACGCCTCCGCCCAGCCCGTGCCCGCGATGGCCGCCGGCGACGGAGACGAAAAAGCCGCTTCTTCCGAAGCGGCCGGTGTGGTCTGCGCCATGATCGGTCCGATCAAGGAGGGCCGTCTCATCGACGTCAACAAGCCCTTGAAGGAGTTCAGCCTCCTCGACAAGGTCTTCGTCGAGCCCGTCCTCCAGGAGGACGAGTTCTGGGTCTCCGTGGGTCCCTTCGACAGGAAGGAGCTCGCCGAGAGCCGCCTCAAGTCGCTTGAGGGGCGTGGATTCGAGGGCGCCCGCGTCAACACGGACGGGAAGTCCTATTCAGTCTTCCTGAAGTCGTTCCCGAGCGACATCGAGGCCCGTGACTGGGCGCAGAAGGCCGGTGCGCTCTTCTCGCTGCACCACCTCGTGATCACCAAGCCGCAGGTCGCCCGCGACCATCTCGTGCGCCTGATCTTCAACGACATCGACGAGGATCAGAAGGGACGCGTCGAAAAACTGGGCCGCCTGCTCGGGGAGAAGGTCATCGACTGTCCCCTGCCCTGATGGCCCGTCCACAATGAAGCCTCCGGCTCCTTCGTGGAGCCGGTTACTGAGCGTCGAGCTCCGCGACCAACGTCTTCACGACGTCGGCCATGGCGGCCCGGCGCTTTTTCACGAGCTCCTCGGGCACCGCGCGCTTGGAGCTGCCCCAGGGGGAGTCCGGGAAGAACGCGTCGTCCTTCCAGCGGCCCACGATGTGCCAGTGCACGTGGCTCACCACGTTGCCGAACTGGGCCCAGTTCACCTTGTCGGTGCCGAGCTTGGCGATGAAGATCTCCTCGATCTTGAGGAGGATGCGGATCAGCTCGCTCCTCTCCTCCTGGGAGAGTTCGCTCATCTCCGTGACGTGGCGCGCGCAGACCACGCGCAGGAACGCGGGGAATTCGTCCGTGCCGGCGTCGAGGATGTAGAAGCGCGGGTTGCGCCAGATTTCATTGGGATGGTTCTTGGAACAGAGTTCGCATTCAGTCATTGTCTTTTCAGTCCACGAGTTCGATGAGACCACTGTCGTTCTCGACGATTTCATAGTCCCATTTCTTGTTGCCACGCATGTCTTCGAGCCAGGCCTGCACGGGCACGCCCAGTTCGTCGATCATGGAATTGATGTACATCTGCGCTTCCAGGGGGGTGGCGAAGTTGTCCCATTCGCCGCTCTCCCAGAGCACGATGACCTGAGTCACGCAGTCGCGTCGCATTTTCGGATCATTCCTCCATGGAATGCATGAGTTCCGCCAGGAAGCGCGTGAGTTTCTCCGCGTACCCGAGCGGGAGGTATTCAAAGGGTGCGTGCGCGTTCGTGTCGGGGGCGAGCGCGCCGGTGTTGATGAAGGGCGCGCCGGGGAAGGCCCTCCCGAAGAGCGGGAGCGTGCCGATCGAGGCGCCGCAGAAGATGTAGCCGGGGGCCGCCTCGAAGACGTCGCGGGAGATCCTCCCGACAGCTTCGCCGACGGGTTCCTCGAGGTCCTCCGCGAGGAAGCCCGAGCTCGCCGAGACCTGGCTCACCGTGACGGAGGCCCCGTAGGGGACGTCGGTGGTGAGCGCCGCGACGACGGCCTTGATCGCCTTCTCCCCGTCCACGACGGGCGGGATGCGGATCGAGAGCCTCAGGCTCGTCGAGGGACGGATCAGGACGCCCGCGTTCTCGATGGCGGGCAGGCCCTCGGCGCCGACGACCGTCAGCGTGGGGTCCCAGCAGGAGGCCTTCAGGGTTTCGAGCGGGTCCTCATGGCAGGGGCGCGTGCCGCCGTGCCAGTTGATGCCGAAGCGCGGATCGTAGCCGTCCTTGATGAGGAGCTTCATTTGTTCTTCAATGCTCTCCGGGAGCTTCGCGTGGAGTTCAGGAAGGAGGATGCGTCCGGTCGACTCGTCCTCGATCCTCGAGAGGAGCGAGCGCATGATGCGGAAGGAGTCCGGGGCGAGGCCGCTCCCGAAGCCCGAATGGACGGCCGTGTCGAGCACCTGCACCTTCACGGTGAGGCAGAGGGCGCCCCTGAGGGAGCGTGTCAGCCAGAGGCGCTTGAGGTTCATGGCGCCCAGGTCCAGGATGGCCACGTAGGCGGGATCCTTCACGCGGCGGGCGACCTCGTCGATGTAGTGTTCGAGCCCCTCGGAGCCGCTCTCCTCGTTGGTTTCGAAAAGTCCCGTCACGCGGGGTCTTGGAAGGCCTGCTTCGTCGAGCGCGGCGGCGGCCGTCAGGGCCGTGTAGAAGCTGTAGCCGTCGTCGACGGCGCCGCGTCCGTAGAGGCGGCCGTCACGGACGACGGGGTTCCAGGGCTCCCATCCTTCATGGACGGTTTCGGGCTGCTTGTCGAGGTGGCCGTAGTAGAAGACCGGGCGTTCGTTGGTGCCGGTGGCCTTGATGTCGACGAAGAGCGCGGGCGGGAACTCGGGCGACTCGAGGATTTCGAAGGTCGCTCCGGGGAAGTGCTCCAGACCCCAGCGGCGGGCCTGTTCGAGCGCGGCCATCAGGTGGCCGTTCTCCTTCCAGGCGTTGTCGAAGGCGGAGGATTTGGCGGGGATGCGGATGAAGTCCTTGAGGGCCTCGAGGGTGCCGCCCTGCCAGGCGTCATGGATGATCCTGTCGAGCGTGGTCATGAGGGAGGTCTCCTTTTGGGTTATCGATTCCGGGTGATGAAGGATTGGATCCCCAGGATCGAGTTGATCTTCTGCGCCATCGCTCGGGCGTCGACCGTGTCGGTGCGCGTCTTTGTGATCACGCGCCAGCCCTTGGCGTCGTGCGTGATGCGGGTTTCAATCGGATAGTCCGAGCTCGCGAGGACGCCTTCGGCATGGCCGGCGAAGTCGCGTGCACGCTCCTCCGAGCTGAAGAGTCCGAGCTGGACGGCCCAGTCGCCCTTGGGAAAGGCGGGTTCGGCGGCGGGCGTGGAGGGAACGGCGGCGTCGGTCTCCGGCGTGGCGGTGACGACGGCGGGCGTCATGTCGACGCTCAGTTCCTGGGGCGTCGTCGTCACCTGCATCTTGGGCGTGGAGGCGTAGCCTCCATGGGTTTCGACGGGGATGGCGACGGGTTCCCCTGCGGGAACGGAAACAGGTTCGGCTGCGGGAGCAGGGGCGGGGGCCGGTGCAGGCGCAGGAGCAGGCGCGGCCTTCACGGGAGCGGGCGCCGGTGCGGGTGCGGGAACAGGAGCGGGATGCACGGGCGTGCGCTCGATCGCGGGCGTGGGTTCGGCTTCGGCGAGCACCTTTTCAGCCGAGCGGCGCTGGGAGGCGACCGCTTCGCCCGCCTTCATGCGCTTGATGTCGTTGAACGTGAGCCGGGTCACTTCGACGCGGGCCGTGCCCTTCCTGTCGTATTCGAGCGCCTTGGCGGCGGCGTAGGAAAGGTCGATGATGCGTCCGTGCAGGAAGGGACCGCGGTCGTTGACGCGCACGATCACGCTCTTGCCGTTGGATAAGTTCGTGACGCGGGCGTAGCTCGGCAGCGGCATCGTCGGATGCGCGGCCGTCATCTGGAACATGTCGTAGGTTTCGCCCGTGGCGGTCTTCTTGTTGTGGAACTGCTTGCCGTACCAGCTCGCCACGCCCGTCTTCCTGTAGGGCTTGTCGCCCGTCATCGGGACGTAGGTCTTGCCGAGGACGCGGTAGGGCCTCAGGGTGCTCGTGCGGAAGGGCTCGATCTTCGGGACCTGGCTCTCGACGGTGTGTCCGCTCGGGAAGCTCATCGGCCCGTCGTTCTGGAAGAATTTCCCGTCCGGGGTGCTCGTGCAGCCCGAGAGAACGAGGAGTGCGAGCGCCGCACACAGTGAGAGCGTCTTTTTCATCATGAGGATCCTAAGAATTTTTGACGGGATTCCGCCGAAATCGACAGCAGCATCCCCGTTCCGATGCCCAGGATGATGAGTGCCGTGCCGCCGTAGCTCATAAAGGGTAAGGGTACCCCAACGACCGGGAGGATTCCACTGACCATGCCCATGTTGACGAAGCTGTAGGCGAAGAAGATCGAGCCGATTGAACCCGCGAGCAGACGCGAGAAGCGCGTCGGGGCGACCGAGGCGATGTAGAAGCTCCGTCCGATCAGGAGGGCGTAGAGGACGATGAGGATCAGGTTGCCGACGAACCCGAACTCCTCGCTGTAGACGGCGAACAGGAAGTCGCTCGTCTTCTCGGGGATGAAGTCCAGATGGGCCTGCGTCCCCTCCATCCAGCCCTTTCCGGAGAAGCCTCCGGAGCCGATGGCGATGACGGCCTGGATGATGTGGAATCCTTTCCCGAGCGGGTCTCTTGACGGATCGAGCAGCGTGAGCACGCGCTCCCTCTGGTAGTCGTGGAGGAACGTCCAGATGATCGGGAGCGCGGCGATGAGCGCCCCCATGCCGAAGTAGATGATGCGCTTGTCCAGGCCCGCCAGGAAGATCACGGCGAAGCTGGCCGCGGCCACCATGAGCGAGGTGCCGAGGTCTGGCTGCTTGATGATGAGCGCCATCGGGATCAGCAGGATCAGGAAGGCGCCGATGTGGTCGAGCAGCGAGATCGATTCCTCGCGTTTGGAGTAGAACCACGCGAGCATGAGCGGCGTGGCGAGCTTGAGGATTTCCGAGGGTTGGATGCGCAGCCCCCCGCCGATGGCGATCCAACGCGTGGCGCCCTTGACGGTCACGCCCATGACGAGCGTGAGCACGAGCAGGATGCAGCCCAGGATGTAGATGTAGGGGCTGAAGTTCTTGTAGACCCGCACGGGAACGAGCGTCACGACGACGATCGAGAGCGCCGCGAGGAGCAGGTTCCTCAGCTGCGCGTCGACGCGTTCGGGCATCGAGTAGCCCGCCGAGAAGAGCGCGATGAAGCCGATCGTGGAGATCGCCACGACGATGATGAGGAGCATCCAGTCCAGACGCAGGAGGCGCGTGATGGTGTGGCCGAGGAAGATCCTGAAGAGGTAGCGCAGATTGCTCATTTCACCTTCCTTCCCTTGTCATTGGGCTTCGTGTCCTTGGCGGCCCTGGCGGCGGGGGAGCTCGGCGAGGGAGGCAGGCCGAGGTCGTTCTTGCCCGTCAGCCAGTAGTCCATCACGGCCCTGGCGACCGGGGCGGCGACCTTGGCGCCGAACCCGCCGTTCTCGATCAGCACGGTGACGACGATCTCGGGCTTCTTCACCGGGGCGAAGCTGATGAAGAGGCCGTGGTCGTGGTAGCGGCGCGCGAGCTTCTTCGTGTCGTAGTCCTTCTCCTCCTGGGAGATCGAGATCACCTGGGCGGTGCCGGTCTTCCCGGCGGCCTCGTACGGGGCGCCGCGGAAGGCGAAGCGTGCCGTGCCCTCGGTGGTCACGTCGTGCATGCCGTCGATGACGACCTTGACGTTCTTGGGGTCGAGCTTGATGATCTTGTCGGGTTCGATGAACGGGGTCTCGGCCTTGCCGGTCACGGGGTCCGTGATCTTCGTGACGAGGTGCGGGGTCATCGAGACGCCGTAGTTGGCGAGCGTCGCCGTCGCGTGGGCGAGCTGGAGCAGCGTGAACGAGTTGTAGCCCTGGCCGATGCCGATCGACGGGGTGTCGCCCACGTACCAGGGCTGCTTGAAGCGCTTCTCCTTCCATTCGCGGCTCGGGAGGATGCCCGTTTGTTCGCCGACGAGGTCGATGCCCGTCTTCTGGCCGAATCCCAGGGGCTTCATGAATTCGTAGATGGCGTCCACGCCGAGCTTGGTGGAGAGCCAGTAGTAGTAGACGTCCGAGGAGATCGCGATCGAGCGGCGCAGGTTCACGCGTCCCTTGGCCACGCGTGCCATGTCGCGGAACTTGTGGTTTCCGATGGCGAACACGCCCGTGTCGTTGAGCACGTAGTCCGCGGTCGTGGCGCCTTTTTCAAGGCCCGCCAGGGCCATGAAGGGCTTGTAGGTGGACCCGATCGGGTACAGTCCGCGCATCGCGCGGTTCAGAAGGGGCTTCTTCGGGGACGTGTTGAGTTCGTTCCAGGAGATCGGGTCGATCCCGCCCGGGAAGAGGTTCGGGTCGTACGTGGGCATCGAGACGAAGGAGAGGATCTCGCCCGTCTTCGGGTCGATGGCGATGACGACGCCCTGGTGATCCCCCATGGCGGCCTCGGCCACGCGCTGCAGGTTCATGTCGATGCTGAGCGTGAGGTTGCGGCCCGGCTTGGCGGGCTTCACGTCGAGGGTGCGCACGGCGTGGCCGCCCGCGGTCACCTCGAAGGTTTCGCTCCCGGGGGTGCCGTGGAGGATGTGTTCGTAGCTCCTCTCGATGCCGACCTTGCCGATCTCGCGTTCGCCGTCGTAGTCGTCGATCTGGCCCTCGCGCTTGAGGCGTTCCTGGTCGTACTGGGAGAGCGAGCCGATGTAGCCGAGGAAGTGCGCGCCGACGGCGGCGGCCGGGTACACGCGGTGTTCGCGCTGCTCGATGTCCACGCCGGGGAAGCGCCACTTCTGGGCGATGAAGGTGGCGACCTGTTCGTCGGTGAGGTCCTGCTTGATAGGGATCGAGTCGAAGCGGTGGAGGTCTTCGCGCAGACGCTTGAAGCGGCGGCGGTCGGCCTTCGTGATGGGGATCACCTCGCTCAAGGCGTCGATCGTGTCGTTGACGTTCTTCACCTTGTCGGGCGTGATCTCTAGCGAGTAGCCCATGACGTTGCGGGCGAGCACCTCGCCGTTCCTGTCGGTGATCAGGCCGCGCGGCCCCTGGGTGGTTATGGTGACCGTTCGGTTCCTTTCAGCGCGTTCGATGTAGGAGTTTCCGCTGATGATCTGAAGCCAAGCGAGGCGTCCGAGCAGGATGGTGAACAAGAGCACCACCAGCCCGTAGACGAAGAGGAGCCGCTTCCTGAACGGCTTGACCTCCTTGGATTGTTCCTTGAAATCGTATGCCATGGCCCGCCCCGGTCCGTCAGAGTTCGTCGGAGGCGCGGTTGCGGCGCTGCGGGAACGAGAGGATCAACGAGACGAACGGCCAGAGCACGGCCCCGGAGAAGCTCTGGAGGAACCAGGCGAAGCCGGGCCAGAGGCCGTCGAACCAGAGGCGGATGCCGAGGACGACCACCTGGGAGACCAGGAGGATCGGGAAGATGTGGAGGGCCTGCCCGAACAGGTTGAACCAGGGCAGGCGGCGGTGCATCAGGTACGCGAGGTACGAGAGGATCACGTAGGCGAGCGACTGCTGTCCGAGCACGCTCCCGTTGTGGACGTCCATCAGCAGGCCGCAGATGAACGCGATCGTCAGGCCGACGTGGCGCGGCTGGTGCACCGTCCAGTAGACGAGCGTGAGCGCCAGCAGGTCCGGCAGCCAGATGATGTTGAAGAACGACTCCATCAGGTTGAGCACGTAGCTCAACGCGAGCGTGAAGACGATCCAGATGGGGTTCGCGGGCGGCGGGAGGTGGCGGCGCGGCCCGTTGTCCATGGGCATGGAGATCGGAGTCGTCATGGCCTGGTCTTCCTCACGGTTTTCTTGGCCTCCTCATCGGGCACGACGAGTTCCCTGGCGGGATCCATGTCGGCGAGCACGACGGTGGCGAACTTCAGGTCGTCGGTGTTGGTGTTCGGACGCACGGACACGGACTGGTAGGTCTCGCCCGGGACGTGGTCGATCGAGACGACGGTTCCCACGGGGATGTCGGCCGGGAAGACGTGGTCGAGTCCGGAGGTGACGAGTTCGTCACCGACGCGGATGTCCGACTCGGGGAGCACGAACCTCAGGTCGAGGACGTTCTCGCCGGTGCCGGCCACGATGAATTGCTTGCCGGTGCGGGCGTTCTTGACGGCCAGGCGCTGGCGGTGGTCGGTGAGCAGCGTCACTTCGGACTGGTGCTGCACGACGCGCGAGACCTGTCCGACGATGCCGGTGGCGGCGAGCACGGGCATGCCGGGCTCGAGGCCCTGCTTGGCCCCGACGTTGAGCTGGATGCGGTGGGTGAAGCGGTCCGGGACGCGCCCGATGATCTCCGCCCCGACGAAGCGGTCGTTGGAGCGGGGCTGGGCCCTCAGGAGGGCCCTCAGGTGTCCGTTCTCGCTTTCGAGCTCCTTGAAGCGCACGAGGCGCGCCATGAGCTGCTCGTTCTCACGGGCGAGCTCGTCGTTCGTGTTCTTGAGGCGCACCTTGCTCACGAAGTATCCCTCGGAATGGTCGAGGGCTTCGAAGGGCATTTTGGCGAATTGGACGATCGGCGTCGTGAAGCTCACGATGGTGCTTCGGAAGTTGTCGAGCGTGCGCAGGCGTCCGTCGATCAGGATGAGGACGACGGACACCAGGACGAAGAAGATGAAGCGGATCCGAGCCGATATGCCTTGTCTGAAAAGGGGCGGAGGACCGTATTCCATAGAAGGGGGATCAACCCGCGGCGAAGGCCGTGTGGAGCTTGTCCATGTTTTCGAGCGCGATGCCGCAGCCCTTGACCACGCAGTTCAGCGGTTCCTCGGCGATGTGCACCGGAAGGCCCGTCTCCTCCTTGAGGAGCTGGTCGAGGTCGCGCAGGAGCGCGCCGCCGCCGGTGATCATGAGGCCGTGTTCGGCGATGTCGGCGCCCAGTTCGGGAGGCGTCTTCTCAAGGGCGTTCTTGACCGCGACCACGATCTGGTTGAGCGGTTCGGCGAGCGCCTCGAGGATTTCGTTGGAGTGGACGGTGAACGTGCGGGGCACGCCTTCGGCGATGTTGCGGCCCTTGACCTCGATCTCGAGGACTTCGGAGCCCGGGAAGGCCGAGCCGATCTGCTTCTTGATGATCTCGGCGGTGGGTTCGCCGATGAGCATGCCGAAGTTGCGGCGGATGTAGTTGATGATCGCCTGGTCGAACTTGTCGCCGCCCACGCGCACGGAGCCGGCGTAGACCATGCCGCCCAGGGAGATCAGGCCCACCTCGGTCGTGCCGCCGCCGATGTCGACGACGAGTGAGCCCGCGGCTTCGTTCACCGGCAGGCCGGCGCCGATGGCGGCCGCCATCGGTTCCTCGATGAGGTAGACGTCGGAGGCGCCCGCAGCGAGCGCGCTTTCCTTTATGGCACGGCGTTCGACCTGGGTCGAACCGCAGGGCACGCAGATGATGATGCGCGGCGACGGAGCGAAGAGGCGCGACGGGCTGGCCATGCGGATGAACTGCTTGAGCATCTGCTCGGTGACGGTGAAGTCGGCGATCACGCCGTCCTTCATCGGACGGATGGCTGTGATGTTGCCCGGGACGCGGCCGAGCATCTGTTTGGCGGCCTTGCCGACCGCATGGATGGTCGTCTTGCCGTTGGGACCGCCTTCCTGTCGGATCGCAACGACGCTCGGCTCGTTGAGTACGATCCCCTTGCCACGTTGATAAATCAGGGTATTGGCCGTACCCAAGTCAATCGCCAGGTCGTTGGAGAAGTAGTTGCGGAAAAATCCAAACATGTCGGTCGTTCTTTTTTCGTGAAGAGGGTGGACTCTGGGGGGCTTCTGCTTCGAAGTCGGGCGTAAACCGCCGATACTCCTAGGAATCTGCGGACCCCCCGCGTAATTCAATAATGATAAACTAACTAGCCGACTACTGGAGTAGGAAGTGAGGGTTCTGTTAACACTTCGTCAAGATTTAGTGTGCGGAAGTCGAACCGGTCACTCCGAATTGAAATCACTTCTATTGAAAGAGAAATAACCTATGTCTCTGTCTCTCGACGATGTTCGTCGCATTGCCAAGCTCGGGCGCATCGATCTCTCCCAGGAGGAGACCGACGTCGTCCATGGCGAGCTCAACGCGATTTTCGCAATGATCGAACGCATCCGCGCGGTCGACACCGAAGGGGTCGAACCCATGCCCAATCCGCATGACGGCGTCCAGCGCCTGCGTGCCGACGAGGTCACGGAAACCGACAACCGTGCCGAAAACATGAAGAACGCCCCCGAGCAGGATCAGGGCTGTTTCCTCGTTCCCCAGGTTATTGAATAAGAAAGCGGTATGAAACAAGATCTGACCCATTTGTCCGTGCGCGAGCTCTCCGCGATGCTCGCCAAGCGTGAAGTCACCGCCGTGGAGCTCGCCGAACAGTTCCTCGCCCGCATCAAGGACCACGCCGACCTCAACGCCTTCCTCGACGTGCGTCCCGAAGTGACGCTCGAACAGGCCCGCCGCGCCGACGAGATGATCGCCGCCGGCAAGGCCGGTCCCCTGACCGGCATCCCCATCGCCCACAAGGACATCTTCGTCACCAAGGAGTGGGCCTCCACCGCCGCGAGCCGCATGCTCGAGGGCTACATGAGCCCGTTCGACGCCACCGTCGTCGAGAAGTTCAAGGAAGCCGGCATGGTGTGCCTCGGCAAGCTCAACTGCGACGAGTTCGCCATGGGCTCTGGCAACGAGAACTCCGCCTTCGGCAAGGTCTACAACCCCTGGGACGCCAATGCGGTCCCGGGCGGTTCCTCGGGCGGCTCCTCGGCCGCCGTCGCGGCCTTCCTCTGCCCGATCGCCACGGGCACCGACACGGGCGGCTCGATCCGTGAACCGTCCGCCTTCACGGGCGTCACGGGCATCAAGCCGACCTACGGCCGTCCCTCCCGCTTCGGCATGATCGCCTTCGCCTCCTCGCTCGACACGGCCGGCCTGCTCGCGCACTCCGCCGAGGACTGCGCCATGGCGCTCGGCACGATGGTCGGTTTCGACCCGAAGGACTCCACCTCCGTCGAGAAGGAGACCGAGGACTTCACGCGCCACCTCGACGAGGGCGTCAAGGGCGTGCGCATCGGCGTGCCCCGCAAGTGGATGGGCGAGGGTCTCGACCCCGAGGTCCGCGCCTCCATCGAAGCCGCCATCGAGAAGTACCGTGAACTCGGCGCCGAGATCGTCGACATCGAACTGCCGATGGCCGAACTCGGCGTGCCCGTCTACTACGTGGTGTGCTGCGCCGAGGCGAGCTCGAACCTGTCGCGCTTCGACGGCGTCCGTTACGGCTACCGCGCCAAGGACTACACGGACATCGAGGACATGATGAAGAAGTCGCGCACCGAAGGCTTCGGCAAGGAGCCCAAGCGCCGCATCATGATCGGCACGTACGTGCTCTCGCACGGCTACTACGACGCCTACTACCTGAAGGCCCAGCGCGTGCGCCGCCTCATCTCCGAGGAGTTCCACCGCACGTTCGAGAAGATCGACGCGATCCTCTGCCCGGTCACGACCGGCACGGCCTACGACTTCGGCGCCAACGCCGACCCCGTGACGGCCTATCTCTCCGACCTCTACACGGTCCCCGCCTCGCTCGCGGGCCTGCCCGGCATGAGCGTGCCCTGCGGCATGCACAGCAACGGCCGCCCCATCGGCTTCCAGCTGATCGGCGAGAACTTCAGCGAGGCCCGTCTGCTCGGCATCGCCAACGAATGGCAGAAACACACGGACTGGCACAAGGCCCGTCCCAAGGGATACTAAGTCTCAAGAGGTAAGAAAAAATGCAATGGGAAGTTGTTATCGGGCTTGAGACTCACGTCCAGCTGTCGACGAATTCGAAGATTTTCTCCGGTGCCGCCCGCCACTTCGGCGACGACGCCAACGTGAACGCCTGCATCGTCGACATGGCCCTGCCGGGAAGCCTCCCGGTACTGAACCGCGGCGCCGTCGAACGCGCCATCCGCTTCGGCCTCGCCATCGACGCGACCGTCGCCGAGAAGTCGGTCTTCGACCGCAAGAACTATTTCTACCCCGACCTTCCGAAGGGTTACCAGATCAGCCAGTTCGAACTCCCGGTCGTCGTCGGCGGCCGCGTGACGTTCCCGGTGGAACCCCAGAAGGGCGAACCCTACGTCAAGACGATCAACCTGACGCGCGCCCACCTCGAAGAGGACGCCGGCAAGTCGATCCACGGCCTCGTGACCGGTCATTCGGGCATCGACCTGAACCGCGCCGGCACGCCGCTCCTTGAAATCGTCACGGAACCCGAACTGAGGAGCTCCTCGGAGGCGGTCGGCTACGCCCGCGCCCTCCACGCGCTCGTCGTCTGGCTCGGCATCTCCGACGGCAACATGCAGGAAGGCAACTTCCGCTGCGACGCCAACGTGTCGGTCCGTCCGGTCGGCCAGAAGGAGTTCGGCACCCGTTCCGAAATCAAGAACCTCAACTCCTTCCGCTTCCTCCAGGAGGCCATCGATTACGAAGTGCGCCGTCAGATCGAACTGATCGAGGACGGCGGCAAGGTGGTCCAGGAGACGCGCCTCTACGACCCGGACAAGGGCGAGACGCGCTCCATGCGCTCCAAGGAGGACTCGATGGACTACCGCTACTTCCCGGACCCGGACCTGCTTCCGGTGATCATCGAGAAGAGCTGGATCGAACGCGTCAGGAGCGAGATGCCCGAACTCCCGGGCCAGCTCCGCGAACGCCTCCAGAAGGAATACGGTCTCTCCGAGTACGACGCCTCGATCCTCACGGGCAGCCGCGACGTCGCGGACTACTACCTCGAGCTCATCAAGCACGTCAAGGACTACAAGATCGCCGCCAACTGGGTGATGGGCGAGCTCTCCGCCGCGGTCAACGCGGTCGAGGGCATGACCTTCGCCGAGGCGCCGGTCTCCGCCGCCAAGCTCGGCTGCATCCTCCAGAGGATCGCCGACAACACCATCAACAACAAGGGCGCCAAGACCATCTTCGCCGCCCTCTGGGAAGGTGAAGGCGACGACGTGGACGCCCTGATCGAGAAGAAGGGCCTCAAGCAGATCTCCGACACGGGCGCGCTCGAAGCGATCATCGACGAGGTGATCGCCAAGAACCAGAAGTCGGTCGACGAGTTCCGCTCCGGCAAGGAAAAGGCCTTGAACGCGCTGGTCGGCCAGTGCATGAAGGCCACCAAGGGCAAGGCCAACCCCGGCCAGGTCAATGAGATCCTGCGCCGCAAGCTCGCCTGATCGCCTCGGTCATGAATGACGAAAAGGGCGGTTTCCCTCATGGGAAGCCGCCCTTTTTCAAATGGGTGCCGTGACGTCCGTCAGCAGGTCTTCGTGCCGTAGGCGGCGCGGTAGGCGCGGATCGCCTCCAGGTGAGGCCTGGCGGCGCGGGCGAGCGGCGTGTCGCCCTCGATGTAGGCGAGCAGGTCGTCGAGACGCGCGATCGAGAGCACGGGGAAGCCGTAGGTCTTCTCGACGCTTTCGACGGCCGAGCACGGTTCCGTGCCGGAGCGTTCCTGACGGTCGAGTGCGATCAGCACGCCCGCGGGCGTGGCGCCGGCGCGGCGGATGAGCTCGACGGATTCGCGCACGGAGGTGCCCGCGGAGATCACGTCGTCGATGATGAGGACGCGGCCCTCGAGCGGGGCCCCGACGAAGATGCCGCCCTCGCCGTGGTCCTTGGCCTCCTTGCGGTTGAACGCCCAGGGGACGTCGTGGCCGAGGCGGGCCATGTTCATGGCGACGCTCACGCCGAGCGGGATGCCCTTGTAGGCCGGGCCGTAGATCATGTCGAACTCGACGAGCCCCTTTTCGCGGGCCTCGAGCAGCGTGCGGGCATAAAATTCACCGAGACGGTCGAGCAGCGAGCCGGTGTTGAAGAGCCCGGCGTTGAAGAAATAGGGGGATTGGCGGCCCGCCTTGGTCGTGAACGTGCCGAATCGTAAAATGTCCTTCTCGATGGAGAACTCGATGAAGGCTTTGCTGATACCGTACATGGTGTGGGTTCCTTCGTTTTTTTATGATAAAAAAAGTCTGGAAGATGATTCTATAGCCTTCCGCTCCGTTTTTCCCCTCAAACCACAGGAATTTCAATACGATGAAAAAACTCCGAGTCATGTCCTTCAACGCCAACGGCATCCGTTCGGCCACGAAGAAGGGTTTCTGGGACTGGTTCCACACGCAGGACGTCGACGTGCTCTGCGTGCAGGAGCTCAAGGCCCAGGAGGCCGACCTCGACGACGCGATCAAGTCCGTCCCGGGCTATGAGAGCTTCTTCCATTGCGCTCAAAAGAAGGGTTATTCGGGCTGCGGCGTCTGGACGAGGATCAAGCCCGTCTCGGTGCGGATCGGCTTCGGCAACGAGGAGTTCGACGCCGAGGGGCGCTACGTGGAGGTGGACCTCGGGGACGTGACCGTCATCTCCTGTTACTTCCCCTCGGGCACGAGCGGCGAGGAGCGCCAGGCCGCCAAGTACCGCTTCCTCGACGCGATGCTCGCGCACATGAACGCGCTCAAGGCCTCCGGACGCGAGGTGATCCTCTGCGGCGACGTCAACATCGCCCACAAGGAGATCGACATCAAGAACTGGAAGGGCAACCTCAAGAACTCGGGCTTCCTCCCCGAGGAACGCCAGTGGGTCACCGACCTCCTCGAGGTGCACGGCTGGGTCGACGTCTTCCGCACGATCGACAAGCGTCCCGACCAGTACACGTGGTGGAGCAACCGCGGCCAGGCCCGCGCCAAGAACGTCGGATGGCGCATCGACTACGAATTCGCCACGCCGGGCGTGGCCTCGCATGCGGTCTCCGCGTCGATCTACCCCGATGAGAAGTTCTCCGACCACGCACCACTCACCATCCAATACGAATTCCAATGATGAAACTCAAGGACATCTTATTCAGCCAGGGCTTCGGCACGCGCTACGACTGCGAGGTGATCGCGGCGAGCGGCGCCGTGGAGATCGGGGGTGTTCCCCAGACCGACCCCGAACGGGACCTCGACACCGAGGGGCTCGTCTTCCGCTGGCGCGACATCGACTGGGTCTACGGCGAGAAGGTCGTCATCGCGATGAACAAGCCCGCGGGCTATGAATGCTCGATGAAGCCCTCGTCGAACCCCTCCGTGATGTCGCTCCTGCCGGGGCCGTTGCGCACACGCAACGTCCAGCCCGTCGGACGCCTCGACGTCGACACGACGGGGCTCCTCCTCTTCACCGACGACGGCGCGCTCCTGCACCGCCTCACGCATCCCAAGCGCCACGTCGACAAGGTCTACGAAGTGCTCTGCAAGCACGAGGTGGCCCCGGGCACCGTCGAGAAGCTCCTCGAAGGGGTGCTCCTCGCCGACGAGAAGACGCCTGTGAAGGCCAAGGCGGCCGAGGTCCACGACGGGAACCATCTGCGGTTGACGCTCACTCAGGGCAAGTACCACCAGGTCAAGCGCATGGTCGCGGCCTGCTCGAACCGCGTCGAGGCGCTCCACCGCGTCAAGGTCGGCAAGTACGAACTCCCCGGCGACCTCGCCGAGGGGCAGTGGCGCTGGATCACGCGCTCGGACATCCTCTGATGACGGACACGGGGGCGGAGGGCCGATGAACATCAAGAACGCAACCTGGGGCGTGTACCTGCGTCCCGAATGCCTGAGGATGCTCTTCCTCGGGTTCAGCGCGGGACTGCCGCTCCTGCTCGTGATCGGCACGCTTTCGTTCTGGCTGCGCGAGGCCGGGGTGGACCTGAAGACGATCGGGTTCTTCTCCTGGATCGGCCTCGTCTACGGCTTCAAGTGGGTCTGGTCGCCGCTCGTCGACCGGCTGCGCCTCCCGGTGCTCCACCGGCTCCTCGGACGGCGCCGTTCATGGCTGCTCGCGGCCCAGTCGGGGCTCGTCGTCTCGCTCGCGCTCATCGCGCTCACGGACCCCACGACCGGGCTCGTCCCCTTCGTCGCTTTTGCGCTCCTGACCGCCTTCTGCTCGGCCACGCAGGACATCGCGCTCGACGCCTTCCGAATCGAGAGCGCGGCGGTCCGCGAGCAGGGCGCGCTCGCGGCCATGTACCAGGCGGGCTACCGGCTCGGCATGATCTGGTCGGGGGCGGGCGCCCTCGCCATCGCGGCCTGGGCCGCCGGCGACCGCACGGGCTACGTCTACGAGGCCTGGCGCACGTCCTACCTCGTGATGAGCGCCTCGGTCGTGGTGGGCCTCGCCGCGGTCCTCGTCTCGCGCGAACCGCCCGAACCCGAGGGCGGACCCGCACCCGCGGGCGGCTTCATGGAGCGCTTCAACGCGAACCTTGCGGCCCCGTTCAGGGACTTCTTCTCGCGTTACGGGCGCTTTGCGCTCCTGCTCCTCGCCGTGATCGCCACCTACCGCATCTCCGACGTCGTCATGGGGGTGATGGCCAATCCGTTCTACACCGACATGGGCTTCACCAAGGGCGAGGTCGCCTCGGTGACGAAGGTCTTCGGCGTCCTGATGACGCTTCTCGGGGCGTTCCTCGGCGGCGCGGTGGTCCTCCGGATCGGGGTGATGCGGACGATGATGATCGGCGCGGTCCTGTCGGCGGCGACGAACCTCCTCTTCTCCGTCCTCGCCGGCATGGGCCACAACCTCGTGATGCTCGTCTTCACGGTCTCCGCGGACAACCTCGCGGCGGGCCTGGCGAGCTCGGCCTTCATCGCGTTCCTCTCCGGGCTCACCAACAAGGCGTTCTCCGCGACGCAGTACGCGATCCTGAGCAGCCTCATGCTGCTCCTCCCGAAGTTCCTCGCCGGGTTCTCCGGGGCCCTCGTCGAGGGGATCGGCTACGGGGCGTTCTTCGTCTTCACCGCCTCGCTAGGCATTCCGGTGTGCCTGCTCGTGTGGCTCACACGAAAAAGCGCTCCCGAAGGAGCGCTTTCAGACGAGGCCGTCAAGCGGGACTGACCGGGGTCAGTGCTTGCGGCGCTTGAGTTTTCCATGGGGTCCACCGTGTTTCGCGGCGGGCCCCTTTTTCACGGGCTCCTCCTCCTCGAGCTTGAAGCCGCGGGTGATGTGCGCGATCTCCGCGACGCTCACCGCGACGTCGTCGACGGCCTGGTCGATGTTCTCGATCGGGCTCTCGAGGTCGAGGTCCTCCTTGATCTCGGCCATGTCCCCGAGGAGCTCCTCGGGAAGGTGCCTGAAGATCCCCACGAGGGCGCTCGCGACGAGTTCGTCGGGGTGCTCCTTGAGGCCGGGCCAGCGGTCGAACGCCTCGAGGAAGCCGATCGCGAACGGCGTGATCGCCGGGATCGAGTCGTAGCCGCGCACGGGACGGCCGCCCTTGTCCTCGATCGGGTAGATGATCGGGTCGAGGGGCTTGGAGCGCGAGAGGTCGTAGTCGAGCTGGCGGTAGCGGCGGTAGACGAGCTCCTCGAGATGGAACTGCTCGTCCTCGTCGGGAAGCCTCGCCTCGGGACGGCCCTCGGCGTCGAAGACGTAGGGCATCCAGTTGTCCGGGCCCACTTCCTCGGGCATCAACAGCAGCGCCGTGAGGTAGCCGTCCATCGCGTCGGGCTCCATGGGCTCGTAGGGTTCGGGGATGCGTGCGAGGAGTTCGCCGATCTCCACGAACTCGTCGTCGTTGAGCGGGGTGTCATAGCGGTTCATGATTCTTTGGACTCTTTGATGTCGTTGAGAAGGGATTCTTGTTGCGAGAACAATTGTCGCAGACTTTCGAGGCTGCGGCGACGGAGGACGCGGTTGGCGAACACGCGCGCCTCGCCGATGTCGAGGCGGAGCACGCGCTCCTTGATGAGCGGGATCTGCGAGGGCGTCATCGAGAGCGTCGTGCAGCCCAGGCCGAGGAAGAAGGCGAGCAGGTCCGGGTGGCCGGCCATCTCGCCGCAAACGGAGACGGGCTTTCCGGCCTCGCAGAGCCCCTTCATGCACTTGGCGATGAGGCGCAGCACGCCGGGGTGGTACTCCTCGTAGTAGCCCGCCACCGAGGCGTTCGTGCGGTCAACGGCGAGCGTGTACTGGATCAGGTCGTTCGTGCCGAGGCTGAAGAAGTCGAGGAGCGGGATCAATTCCTTCAGGATCATCACGGTGCCCGGCACCTCGATCATGCCCCCGACGGGGATCGCCTCGTCGAAGCGCAGCCCCTCGGCGCGCATCTCGTCCTTGACCTCCTCGATCAGGCGCTTGGCCTCGATCACCTCGGTGGGGAACGTGATGAACGGGAGGAGGATCCTCACGTTGTTGAAGTTCGAGGCCCTCAGGATCGCGCGGACCTGCGTCTTGAAGAGCGACGGGAAGGCGATCGAGAACCGGAGCCCCCGCAGGCCCATCGACGGGTTGAACTCCTCGGGGACGTGGTCTTCGAGCAGGAGATGCGCCTCGCGCGAGAGCGACTTGTCGCCCCCGAGGTCGGCCGTGCGGATGTAGAGGACCTTCTCCTTCATCGACCGGGCCACGCGCGAGTAGGCCTGGTACTGCTCCTCCTCGTCGGGGAGCGTGTCGCGGTTCAGGTAGAGGTATTCGGTTCGGAAGAGCCCCACACCGGCGGAGCCCACGGCGTGGACGTCGCGGGTGTCCTCCGGGAGGACGATGTTCGAGAGGAGCTCGACGCGGGTGCCGTCGAGCGTGAGCGCCTCGGTGCCCTTGAGGCGCTTGAGGCGCCGCTTCGTTTCGAGGGCCTCGCGCATCCTCTGGCGCGCGCCGCGCCGGAGTTCCTCGTCGGGATTCGGGTTGACGAGCTCGCGGTCCGCGTCGAGGAGCACCTCGCTTCCGTCGACGAGGAGTTCGCGTGCGTGCGCGACGCCCACGAGCGTGGGGATCTCCAGGCCGGAGGCGAGGATCGCGGTGTGGCTCGTCGCGGAGCCGTCCTCGAGGACGAGCCCGACGATGTCGAGGTCGTTCCTCAGGCGGATCTGGAGGATGTCGGCGGGGTCGAGGACGTCGGAGACGAGGATGATCTTCTCGTCGTACTCCAGGCCGATCTTGCGGGCGGGATTGCGCGACCCGGTGAGGTGGCGCTGGATGCGGGAGACCACGTGGGCGATGTCGCGGAAGCGTTCGCGGATGTAGTCATCCTCGATCGCCTCGAACTCCAGGCGCATCTTCTCGAGCCTCGTCGAGAGCGCCCATTCGGCGTTGATCAGCTTTTCGCGGATGATGTCGATCGTCGGCTCGAGGAGCGTCGGGTCGTTGAGGATCGCAATGGAGATCTCGATCACGTTCCTCGCTTCGGCGGGGACGTCGTCGAGCGAGCCCGAGATCGCGCGCAGCTCCTCGTCGGTGGCGGAGACCGCCTTCCTCAGGCGGGCCACCTCGCCGCGGACGCGCCGCTTCTCAAGCGTGAACTGGGGGATGTCGAACTCGCCCGTGGAGAAGATCTGGCAGACCCCGTAGGCGATGCCGGGGAAGACGCCCTGTCCGGGGAGCACGCCGTCCTCCGCCGCCGCGACGGCGCCGTTCAGGGCGTTGTCTTGGATCTCGGACATGTCTTTCTCCGGGCGGTGGTTGACGGAGGGCTCAGCGGAGCTCCTCCTTGAGGAGCACCTCGGCGACGAGTGCGTCGAGGGC
>CAJMRV010000011.1 GCA_905215795.1 uncultured bacterium
TATTCGGAAGCTTTTTTACAGAAATTATGCGTTGAGGGGGGTGAGTGTTTGGGTAAGCCTCAATCCAATTTCAAGGAGGTTCTTGAGGCTTATGAGGTTTATTTAAAGTCATTTCGTGCATGCAATGAGAAGGGGGATTCTTCTCTTAAAAAAGCTTTAGAAGGTGCTATGCGCCATGCTTATAAAAAGTTCTCTGGATCAGCAGGAAACAAGCTGTTTTTGAAGCTTGTGTATAAAGTTAAATGTACTTTACTGTGATGATGTCGAGCTCCTGAACGCCGTTCGGCGTGGGAAGTTTCACGGTGTCGCCTTCGTGAGCCTTCAGGAAGACGCGGGCGATGGGACTCACCCAGCTGACGTCGCCTTTGGAGGCGTCGGCCTCGTCGATGCCGACGATGCGGATTGTGTGTTCCTCACCTTCGGCGTTTTCGTAGGTGACGGTGGCGCCGAAGAAAATCTGGTCCGTGGGCGGACGCGTGGCCGGGTCGACGACCGCGGAGTTCTCGATGCGCTTGTTCAGGAAGCGGATCCTCCGGTCGATTTCACGAAGGCGCTTCTTGCCGTAGAGGTAGTCCCCGTTTTCGCTTCGGTCGCCGTTGCTGGCGGCCCAGCTCACCACGTCGACCATCTTGGGCCGCTCGACATTGACGAGCTGCTCGCGCTCGGTGAGGAGGCGCTGGTAGCAAGCGGGCGTCATGTAGTTCTTGGTGTTTGGCGGAAGTTTCGGAAGATGAACGTCTTCGTCGTCGTCATCCGTGTTGGTGCGGTCGGACATGGAGTCTCCTTTCTCCTTGAACGGGGTTCAGTCTTGAAAGAATCATCTTACCCAATTTCGCGGGGGCGGGGGAATCCTTGGAAAGACGGTGGGCGACGCACGTCTTTCGATTGCCTCATCCGGATCTTTCCTGCACGGCATGTGCCGGTCATGGGGAGCATGGACTGCGCAGGGTGATGAGTAGGCTGTATTGAACTGGCAACAAAAAAGTCCGCACGACGTCTTGTTCATGCGGACTCATTTGATTTTGTTCGGTGGTGGAGAAGAGGAGGATCGAACTCCCGACCTCTGCATTGCGAACGCAGCGCTCTCCCAGCTGAGCTACTTCCCCACTTGTCCAGCCATCATCTGGCTAGGCGTTCAATTGTGCTCCATTAGGCTTGGATTAGGAATACCGTTTTCTTGGTATTTCACTTCTTCCAACGGCCCTGCACGAGGATGAGGCGGTAGCCGTCCGGGTCCTCGTAGGAGGCCACGCCGCTGTCGGCGTAGAGCTGGGGCGGGGTGACCTGCGTGAAGCCCGCTTCGAAGAGGCTCTGGAGCGTCTTTTCCCAGAAGTCGTGGTCTTCGATGCAGAAGACGACCGAGTGTTCCGGCGTCGGGGCCAGCGGGACGACCGAGCCGTCGCGGCGGCGGGAGAACTCGAGCTGGTAGGGCCAGTCCCGGTGTCCGATGATCAGCCCGTCCCATCCCTGCTGCGCCTCGTAGCGGTCGAGCACTTCAAAGCCCAGACCGTCGCAGTAGAAGCGCAGGACGTTCTCGAGATTGTTCGTGGGACGTGACAGTCGAAGTTTGGGAACGGCTTGCATGGTGTTCTCCTCATGGTTTATGGGTGGTCGATACTTTATTATGGCTTGTACGGACACGTTTGGCCGTTGTATTAGGGTTAGTCTTACAATGGTCGGTGTCAGACCGATTTCAAACCTTTAATCTCATGGAGAAAGAATCATGGCGATTGAGTTGCCCCGACTGCTTGCCCGGATGATCCCCGGCACTTCCGAATCCCTTCCCGAAGGCGTCCGCATCGCGGGCGTGTTTCTTGAGGGGGACGCCCTCGTGCACACCGGGGCCTCCAAGCCCCTTTCCGACGTGATCGAGGCGAGGAAGGCCGCGAAGCGCTTCTCGGCCAAGGCGGGCGAGAACTTCATCGTCGAAGGCGGCTCCCCCGTGCTGGTGCTGGGCCTGGGTGAAAAGAAGGACTTCACCGTCGCCGTTTTCCGCGAGGCGCTCGTCAAGGCCGCCGACGCCGTCTGCGGCTGGGCCGCCCGCGTGGTGCTCGACCTCGAGGACTGCCGTCCCGACGACGTCTGCCCGAAGCATTTCGTGCGCTCCGCCGCCGACGTGCTTCTTGATGCCTGCACGCCGCGCATCGACTTCAAGACCGAAGACAAGAAGGAACCCGACGAAGTCGAGTTCGTCTGGGTCGCCAAGGGCGGTGAGGAAATCGCCGCCGGAATCGAGGAGGGCCGAGCCACGGCCTATGCCAAGCGCATCTGCCGCTGGCTCGCCGACCTGCCCGCCAACATCGCCACGCCCGCCTTCCTCGGCGAAGCCGCCCTGCGCCTGGGCGAAACCTTCGACAACCTCGAGGTGACCGTGATGGGCCTCGAGGAGATCCGCAGCCTCGGCATGGGCTGCTTCCTCGCCGTCGCCCAGGGCAGCGTCGAGGAGCCCCGCTTCATCGCCATGCGTTACCGCGGCGCCGATGAAGGCGAACCCCTCAAGGCCATCGTCGGCAAGGGGATCACCTTCGATGCGGGCGGCATCTCCCTGAAGCCCGCCGCGGGCATGTGGGACATGACCTACGACATGTGTGGCGCCGCCTCCGTGATCGGCACGATGGCGGGTCTCGCAAGCCTCAAGGCCCCCGTCAACGTGATCGGCGTCGTGGCCGCTTGTGAGAACCTCCCCTCGGGCTCCGCCGTCAAGCCGGGCGACGTCGTCACGTCGCTCTCGGGCCGAACGGTCGAGATCCTCAACACGGACGCCGAGGGCCGGCTCATCCTCGCCGATGCGCTCACCTGGACGCTCCGTCAGAAGCCCTCGCTCATCGTCGACATGGCCACCCTCACGGGCGCCTGCTGCGTGGCGCTCGGCGCTCCCTACTCGGGCCTCTTCTCCAATTCGGACGCGCTCGCCGACGCCCTGGTCAAGTCGGGCCGAAAGGCTTGCGACCCGCTCTGGCGCCTCCCCGTGGGTCCCGAGTACCTCAAGCTCATGAAGTCGGTCGTCGCCGACATCTCCAACATCTCCTGCAAGCGCGAGGGCGGCGCCTCTACGGCCGCCGCCTTCCTCGAAACGTTCGTCGGCAAGGAGACGCCCTGGGCGCACCTCGACATTGCCGCCACGGCCAACGAAGGCAATCCCAAACGTCGTGCGACGGGCCGTCCCGTCGGCGCGCTCATGCACTTCCTCGTCAACGGGTCGTGCAATTTGGGCGATAATTGATCTTCAT
Organism: uncultured bacterium; assembly: GCA_905215795.1. Taxonomy (GTDB): domain Bacteria; phylum Pseudomonadota; class Gammaproteobacteria; order Burkholderiales; family Burkholderiaceae_F; genus Sutterella. The sequence continues at coordinate 3,231 of CAJMRV010000011.1, forward strand.
GGAAAAGATCGACTTTCACTTCAACGTCGGCGACCGCCTGGGCTATGTCTGCGCGGTCGCCAAGAAGATGGGGACGCTCGGCAAGCGCATGGCCGTCTGGTCGACCGACCGGGCGCGCCTCGACGCGCTCGACCGTCTCCTCTGGACGCGCGAGCCCCGTAGCTTCCTCGCCCACTCGAGGGCGGGGGACCCCGCCGAGGCGCACGCCCCGATCGTCCTCTCCGAGTCGCTCCCGAGCCTGAAGGCCGACGTGCTCGTGCTGCTCGACGACGACCTCCCCGAGGACTGGGGAACGGAGTTCGGGCGTTTCGAGCGCATCATCGACGTGGTGGGCGACGAGGAGGCCGAAAGGGCCGCCTCGCGTGTCCGCTGGCGCGCCTACAAGGCCGCCTCCGTGAAGGTCGACGCCTTCGACCGCAAACGTTGATCCCCTCATTTGGAGAACAGATCATGGACACTCCCCGAAAGGATCCCGTCTTCGAGACGACGCCCTCGCTTCTGGAGAAGCGGGTGAAGCTCACCTGGCGCGAGGTGAAGAACCTCGCCGAGACGGGCGCCCCCGAAGCGCCCGCCGTTCCGGTGGAGCCCGTCGTCGGCATCGAACTCCCCGCAGCCGCGTCCCAAGCGCCCGCGGAGGCCGCTTTGCAGGCCGGGGCCGAGCCCCGGCGGATCACGCTCGCCTCGCTTGCGCCCGAGGACCGCGACGCACTCGTCGCGGCGCTCTCCCCGGCGATCGAGGCCTACGTGCGCGACGCGGTCACGAGCACGATCGAGGCCTCCCTCTCCAACGCCGTCGTCCGCACGCGGCGCGACGTGGAGAGCTCGCTGTCGATCATCGCCGCCGAATCCGTCAGGAAGGCGATCGACCAGCTCGACCTCTCGGCCTATCTGAAATCATAACTTGCGCCCCAACCCCGACAATCTCCACGCTTTGTGAGAAAATAAGGCGCGCGGACACCCTTGCGCACGAGATGCTGCGCAGGGGGTTCTGTTTTTACATTCACTACTGTTATTCCTGAGATGACGCAAACGAACACGCAAGAATTGGCCAAGTGCTTCGATCCCAAGGAGATCGAGGCCCGTTGGTACCCCGTCTGGGAAAAGCGCGGCTATTTCAAGGCCGGCCTGGATCCCAAGAAACCCAGCTTCGCGATCCAGCTCCCGCCCCCCAACATCACGGGCATCCTGCACATGGGCCACGCCTTCAATCAGACGGTGATGGACACGTTGACGCGTTTTCACCGCATGGACGGCTACAACACCGTCTGGATCCCGGGCACGGACCACGCCGGCATCGCCACGCAGATCGTCGTCGAACGCAAGCTCGAGGGCCAGGGCATCGACTTCAAGAGCCTCACGCGCGAGGAGTTCATCGAAAAGGTCTGGGAATGGCAGAAGTTCTCCGGCGGCACAATCCTCTCGCAGATGCGCCGCATCGGCGACAGCGTCGACTGGGACCGCACCTACTTCACGATGGACGAGAACCTCTCGAACGTGGTCGTCGAAACCTTCGTCAGGCTCTATGAAGAGGGCCTGATCTACCGCGGCAACCGCCTCGTCAACTGGGACCCCAAGCTCCAGTCCGCCGTCTCCGATCTTGAAGTAGAGAGCGAGGAGAGCGAAGGCCACCTCTGGGAGATCCGCTATCCGGCCGTCGACGGTTCGGAAGGCGTGGTCGTCGCCACGACGCGTCCGGAAACCCTCTTCGGCGACCAGGCCGTCGCCGTGCATCCCGAGGACGAGCGCTACAAGGGGCTCGTCGGCAAGATGCTCAAGCTTCCGCTCACCGACCGTGAGATCCCCGTCATCGCCGACGAATACGTCGACCGCGAATTCGGCTCGGGCTGCGTGAAGATCACGCCGGCCCACGACTTCAACGACTTCGAAGTCGGCCGCCGCCATGACCTCCCGATGCTCAACGTGCTCACCAAGACGGCCCGCATGAACGAGAACGTGCCCGCCAAGTACCAGGGCATGGACCGCTACGAGTGCCGCAAGGCCGTCGTGGCCGACCTCGAGGCCGCCGGCCTGCTCGTGGGCATCAAGAAGCACCGCCACATGGTGCCGCGCGTCGCCCGCACGGGCGAGATCGTCGAGCCGATGCTCTCCGAACAGTGGTACATGGCCATGAGCAAGCCCGCTCCCGAGGGCACGCTCCAGCCGGGCCGCTCGATCGCCGAGGTGGGTCTCGACGCCGTCGAATCCGGCGAGGTGAACATCTTCCCGAAGGAATGGCGCGGCGTCTACCGCCAGTGGCTCGAGAACATCCAGGACTGGTGCATCTCCCGCCAGCTCCTCTGGGGCCATCAGATTCCCGCCTGGTACGACGAGGAGGGCAATGTCTTCGTCGCCCGCTCTGTAGAAGAGGCACGCGCCACGGCCGGCCCCGACGCCGTGCTCACGGGCGATCCGGACGTGCTCGACACGTGGTTCTCCTCGGCCATGGTGCCGTTCTCCACGCTCGGCTGGCCCAATCCGGAAGGCGAGGACAAGACCGCCTACGACCTGTACCTCCCGAGCTCCGTGCTCGTCACCGGCTACGACATCATCTTCTTCTGGGTCGCCCGCATGGTCATGATGACCAAGCACTTCACCGGCCGCGTCCCGTTCAAGAACGTCTACATCCACGGCCTCGTGCGCGACGCCGAAGGCAAGAAGATGTCCAAGTCCGAGGGCAACACCCTCGACCCGCTCGACATCATCCAGGGCATCGACCTCGAGTCGCTCGTCAAGAAGAACACCACCGGCCTGCGCCAGCCCGAGAAGGCCCCGCAGGTTGAGAAGAAGCTGCGCCGCAACTACCCCGAGGGCATCGCCGCCCACGGCGCCGACGCGCTCCGCTTCACGATGGCCGCCTACGCCACGCTCGGCCGCAACGTCAACTTCGACCTCAAGCGCGCTGAAGGCTACCGCAACTTCTGCACGAAGCTCTGGAACGCCACCCGCTTCGTGCTGATGAACGTCGAGGGGCAGGACTGCGGCTTCGGTGAGGACGCCGCCAAGCCGATGACGACGAGCTTCGTGGACCGCTGGATCCTCGCCGAGCTCGACCGCACGATCGCCGAGGTGCGCCAGGCCTACGCCGACTTCCGCCTCGACGTGGCCGCCAACGCCATTTACTCGTTCGTTTGGAACGAGTACTGCGACTGGTACCTCGAACTCACCAAGGTCCAGCTCCGCAGCGAGGACGAGGCCGTCGTGCGCGCCACCCGCCACACGCTCGTCTTCGTGCTCGAGACGGTGCTGCGCCTCGCGCACCCGATCATCCCGTTCATCACCGAGGAGCTCTGGCAGAAGGTCGGCCGCATCGCCGGCGTCGTCGGCGACGAAGAGACCTCGATCATGATCCAGGACTACCCGAAGGTTTCGGAAGACGCCGACAAGGCCGCCGTCGAGGACACCGTCCTCGTCAAGGCCATGGTCGACGCCGTGCGCAACCTGCGCGGCGAGATGAAGCTCAATCCGTCGGAACGCCTGCCGCTCCTGATCGAGGGCGACGAGGGCTTCTGCACGCTCTGCGCCCCCTACCTTGAAGCGCTCGCCCGCCTCTCGGCCGTCAAGCATGTCGAGAGCATCAACGCGGTCAACGAGGGCGCCATCGCCCCCGTGGCGATCGTCGGCGATTTCAAGCTCATGCTCAAGGTCGAGATCGACATCGACGCCGAACGCGAACGCCTCACCAAGGAGGTGGAACGTCTCGAAGGCGAGGTGCGCAAGTGCGAAGGCAAGCTCGCCAACGAGGGCTTCGTCAACCGCGCCCCGGCCAAGGTCGTCGAGAACGAACGCAACCGGCTCGCTGAGTTTTCGGATTTGTTGACGAAGGTTAAGGCGCAGCTCGAACGTTTGCCCAAGGCCTGAAACGCCTGAGAGCCTAAACCCACGACCCCGCGGAAGTTCCCCAAGGACACCGCGGGGTTTTTCGCGGGGCTTGTCAGATGAGTTTTCCCTTTGCCATAATGGACTTATCCTCGGGAGGAATGATTACAACGATTCAACCCCGGGGTACGCGGAGGGGCGGGGCCCGTGAGGGGCCGTCCGGTTCCCCTCTCACATTCCCTACAACAATAGGAGAAGCGCCATGTCCACGGTCGATGTCATCGCCAAGGCCATCAGCGAAAAGAAGTCGCTGAGTTTCGGCTACCATGGGTTCGAACGGGTCGTCTCGCCGTATGCCTGCGGCATCACCCCCGTCAATGAAATCAAACTGATTGCTTTCCAGACCGATGGTGGAAGCACGTCCGGCGTAACTGAAAAGTTGCGCTTTTTTTCTGTCGAGGACATCCTCGGCCCTGAAATCTCCGAGGCGCCCTTTCGTGCGCCCGAGTGCTGCATCAAGGACGCCTGCAGGGAGCTGAGCCACATCTACTCGAAGGTGGAGTAAGCCCGCCGGGCCCTTCACGAACGTCAAGCAACGAAAAGCCCCATTCGGTGAACGAACGGGGCTTTGGCGTTTCAGGGGAGTGTGGATGGACGCTTAGTTCGGGGTCTTGTCGAGTCCGGAGAGGTTGTCGACGCCTTCCTCCTCCTCAACGGCGAGGTTCGTCTCGGCGCGTTCACCCTCCCAGTAGACGGCGTTCTCGATGCCGAGGCGCTCCGGATGGAAGACCGGGTTGACGCCGAGCGCTCGCTGTTCCTCATAGTCCTTCAGGGCCTTGAGGGCGGGTTTCTGCAGGAGCAGGATCGCGATGATGTTGAGCCACGCCATCATGCCCACGCCCACGTCGGCCATCGACCAGATCACGGCCGAGGAGCGCAGGGCGCCGAAGGCCACCGTCATGATGAAGACCGCCTTGCAGATCGTCATCACGATCGGACGCTTGAAGTAGCGGTTGAGGTAGGCCACGTTCGTCTCGGCCATGTAGTAGTAGCCGAGGATTGTCGTGAAGGCGAAGAAGAAGATCGCCACGCCGATGAAGGGGCCGCCCCAGCCGGGCATCACCTGGTTGATGGCCTCCTGGGTGTAGACCGGCCCCGGGATCGCGCCGGGCAGGCCCTGGTAGCGTGCGACGCCCTCGGCGTCGACGAGGTTGAAGGCGCCCGTCATGAGGATCATGAAGCCCGTCGCGGAACACACGAAGAGCGTGTCGATGTAGACCGAGAAGGCCTGCACGAGACCCTGCTTGGCGGGGTGGGAGACGGCTGCGGCCGAGGAGGCGTGCGGCGCGGTGCCCTGACCCGCTTCGTTCGAGTAGATGCCGCGCTTGACGCCCCAGGCGACCGCCGAGCCGATCATGCCGCCGGCGAGCGGGCCCGCGCCGAAGGCGCTCTTCACGATGAGTTCGATGACGGCGGGGATCTGTTCGTAATTGAGGCCCACGATGATCAGGGCGACGACGATGTAGGCCTGGGCCATGAAGGGCACCACGATGGTGGCGAACTGGGCGATGCGGCGCAGGCCGCCGACGATCACGAACGTGAGGAGCGAGCCGATGATCGCTGCGGTGATCTCGGGGGCGATCCCGAAGGCGTTGTCCCAGGCGAGCGCGATCGAGTTGCTCTGCACGCCGGGGCAGAAGAAGACCGAGGCGGCGATCGTCACGATGGCGAAGGCCCAGGCGAAGAAGCGCGAGTTGAGGCCGCGTTCGATGTAGAAGGCCGGGCCGCCGCGGTACTGGCCTTCAATCTGCTCCTTGTAAATCTGGCCGAGCGTGGATTCGATGAACGCCGAGGAGGCGCCGAGGAGCGCCATCACCCACATCCAGAAGAGGGCGCCCGGGCCGCCGAAGGCGATGGCCGTGGCCACGCCCGCGATGTTGCCGGTGCCCACGCGGCCCGCCAGGGCGAGCGAGAGGGCCTGGAAGCTCGAAAGGCCGATCTCCCCTTCCTTTTTCTGGAAGAGGAGGCGCCACATCTCGGGGATCATGCGCAGCTGCACGAAGCGCGTCCTCATCGAGAAGAGCAGGCCGGCGCAGAGCAGCAGCCCGACGAGGGCCGGCGACCAGATGATTTCATTTAGCGTGTCTACAAAGGATTCCATGATGATTCTTCTTGAAATGGGAAGTCCGGCGTTGAGAGACGGGAGGGATGCAGGGGACTTTCAGGGTTGGCGGGGATCGGGGGTTTCAAATGCGAAGGGGTACGGATCGTCTTGAACCCGTACCCCTTGTTGTCAGCCTATCGGAAGGTCATCAGCGATGGGCACGGGAGGCGATGATCTCCTCCCAGCGTGCCGCCTGCTTCCTCACCTGGTTGGGCGCGGTGCCGCCGATGGGGTCGCGGGCGTTCACGGACCCCTCGAGCTTGAGCACGTCGTAGACGTCCTCCTTGATGATGTCGCTGAAGGACCGGAGCACGTCGAGCGGGAGCTCCTCGAGGCCGCAACCGCGGTCGGCCGCCTCGCGGACCACGCGGCCCACGACGTCGTGGGCGGAGCGGAACGGCATGCCGCCGCGCACGAGGTAGTCGGCGAGGTCGGTGGCGGTCGGGTAGCCGCCCTGGGCGGCGCGGTGCATCGCCTCGGGGCGCGGCTCGACGCCGGCCATCATGTCGCAGAAGGCCCGCAGGGTGTCCTTGACGGTGTCGACGGCGTCGAAGAGCGGCTCCTTGTCCTCCTGGAAGTCCTTGTTGTAGGCGAGCGGCGTGCCCTTCATGAGGGTGAGCATGCTCATCAGGTCGCCGTAGACGCGGCCCGTCTTGCCGCGGGCGGTTTCAGGGACGTCCGGGTTCTTCTTCTGGGGCATGATCGAGCTGCCCGTCGTGAAGCGGTCCGGGAGCTTGATGAAGGCGAAGCGCTGGCTCATCCAGATGACGAGCTCTTCGGAGAGGCGTGAGATGTGCATCATGATCATCGAGGCGGCCGAGCAGAACTCGATGGCGAAGTCGCGGTCGGAGACGGCGTCGAGCGAGTTCTGGCAGACCGCTTCGAAGCCGAGGAGTTCGGCGGAGAGTTCGCGGTTGATCGGATAGGTCGTGCCGGCGAGGGCGGCGGCGCCCAGGGGCGAGCGGTTCACGCGGGAGCGGCAGTCGAGCAGGCGCTCGCGGTCGCGTTCGAACATCTCGACGTAGGCGAGGAGATGGTGCCCGAAGGTGACGGGCTGGGCGACCTGGAGGTGGGTGAAGCCCGGCATGATCAGGTCGGCGTGGACCTTGGCCTGGTGCACGAGGACCTCCTGGAGCTGCTCGAGGCGCTCGAGGATCACGTCGATCTCGTCACGGAGATAGAGGCGGATGTCAGTGGCGACCTGGTCGTTTCGCGAGCGGCCCGTGTGGAGGCGCTTGCCGGCGTCGCCGATCAGGCTCGTGAGGCGCGCCTCGATGTTGAGGTGCACGTCTTCGAGTTCGAGCTGCCACTCGAAGGCCCCTTCCTGGATTTCCCTGCGGATCTGGTCCATGCCGCGTCGGATGTCCTCGAGGTCCTTCTTGGAGAGGACGCCCACAGATTCAAGCATGGCGGCGTGGGCGAGGGAACCGTCGATGTCGGCCATGGCCATGCGCTTGTCGAAATCCACGCTAGCCGTGTAGCGGAGCACGAAGGCGTCCACCGGCTCTGAAAAACGTCCGGACCAGGCCTTCTTCTTGGCGTGGAGCGGGTCGTTGGAGTTGTTTTCCATGTTACTCATCATTGGTCTCCTCTTGGTTGGTTTTCACGATCGTGCATTATTGTACATACGCCGTATCGGGATTTCTTCCGCAACATCAAAAAGTTGGCGTTCTAAGATGTAATGCCTAGTCTTGATTTTTAATGTTGTTCGTGTATACTTAACCAACTCTACGGGGTGTAGCGTAGTCAGGTAGCGCGCCTGCTTTGGGAGCAGGATGTCGGGAGTTCGAATCTCTCCACCCCGACCAGGGTCCGCTAGCACTGCCCGTAGCTCAGCTGGATAGAGCATCTGCCTTCTAAGCAGACGGTCGCAGGTTCGATTCCTGTCGGGCAGGCCAAAGACTGATATAATCGAAAAAACTTGATGGTGGGTGTAGCTCAGTTGGTAGAGTCCCGGATTGTGATTCCGGTTGTCGTGGGTTCGAGTCCCATCTCCCACCCCATCAAACTCAAAAGAAATCAAGCGCAAGCTTGATTTTTTTTTGCCCATGGGTTTTACTCATACCGCGGAAAGGTCCGGAAGGACCTGATTTATTCATCAACCTTGAGCAGGAACAGTGGGTTCATGCAAATCTACATCATCAATCTGGAGAGGGCGCCTGACCGCCTCAGAGGCATCACCGAGGAGTTTTCAAAATACGATCTTACGTTTGAGAGGATCGATGCTTACGATGCCAAAAAGCATTCTTCCTCGGAGACACAGTCCAACCGTCTTCCAGAAGGACGTCGTCACTATTGGTTGATGGAATTGACTGACGGCGAGATTGCTTGCTATCTCAGCCATAAGAAAGCATGGAAGCAGTTGGTGGAAAGTTCGGAGGAGTGGGCGTTGGTCGCTGAGGACGATGTTAAGTTCGAAGCGGATCCCCGCGGCATACTTGGAGATCTCTCCTGGATTCCGGATGGTGTCGAGCTTGTGCAGCTTGCTCACGAATTCCCCGGACGCCATGTCAAATATGTCGAGCCGGTCGTGCGTATTGATTCCGAGCATGTCGCCGCGTGTTTGATGGATTACAGACACAGTGGTGGCGGAACTCAGGGGTACTTGATTCACAGGCGACTGGCCGCGAGGCTTTTGAAAGAGTTTCCGTTGGTGATTGCGCCTATAGACGACATGCTTTTTTATCATGTGTCCCCAGTGCGTAAAATGACGACTCCCTTGTTCTTATGCCCGGGAATCATTGGAAGCAATGATGGTGGTTTCAGTTATCTTCAGGCAGAAAAGGCTCGGGTCAAGAGTCATTTTCAGAGATATCCACTCCGTTATATTGAAAGAAAGCTCATCAAGTGGAAACACGCGTTCAAATGCAGGTTCGTTTATAAGGGCATGGTCCGCTGATTCGACGGATTCATGCAAAGAGGCCGGAAAGTTCTCGACTTTCCGGCCTCTTTGCTATTGGTGGATCCGTTTTTTATTCAAACAATCGTTTCACTTGTTGGACCTGCGAAATCTCCTTGATTTCGCGGATCACATGCATGAGGTGTCCGGTGTCGCGCACGAGGACCGTGATCGAGATGTGGTTTTCGGTGCCGAAGTTCATGCCGATGATGCTCGACTTGGACTTGGCCACGTGCGTGGTGATCATGGCGAGCGCGCCCGTGCGGTCGTTCGTCTTGACGAGGAGGGGCACGGGGTACTGGGGCAGGCGGTTCTCCTCCTCCCAGTGGATCTTGAGCCAGCGGCTCGGTTCGTGTTCGTAGCCCCGGCGCGCGTTGCTGCATTCAACGCGGTGCACGGTGAGGCCGTGGCCCTTGCGGCTGAAGCCGATCGCCTTGTCCCCGGGAATCGGGTGGCAACAGGGGGCGAGCTCGACGGCGACGCCCTCGTTGCCGCGGATGCGGATTTCGGGGAGGTCGGCTGGAACGTCGGCTTCGTCGATCTTGAGGAGGCGGTGCAGGACGGCGGTGGCGAGGTCCTTGCCGAGGCCGATGCTCGCGAAGACGCCGTCGCGGTCTGGCACCTCGAGCTCCTCCTCGAGGATCCTCCAGGACTCCTCGCTTGTCGAGCCGATGTCCACCCCCGCCCTTTCAGCGAGTTCCTCGAACGTGCGCCGTCCGGCGGCGATCGCCTCGTCGTAGCTCGAGTTCCTCAGGAACTGGCGTATGACGGCGCGGGCTCGGCCCGAGCGCACGAAGTCGAGCCAGTCCGGGCTCGGCTTGGCCTTCTTGTCGGTGACGATCTCGACCATGTCGCCGTTTTTGATTGGTGTGTCGAGCGGCACGGGTTCGCCGTTGATTTTGCAGCCCGCGGCGTGGTTGCCGATGTCGGAGTGGACCTGGTAGGCGAAGTCGACGGGGGTGCTTCCCTTGGGGAGCGAGATGATGCGGCCCCTCGGCGTGAACGCGTACATGCGGTTCGGGAAGAGGTCGATCTTGATGTTCTCGAGGAAGTCCTTGGAGTCCGCGGAGTCCTTCTGGATCTCCATGAGCTGCTGGAGCCAGGCGGCCGTCAGCGTCTGGAGGTCGTTGGCGTCGCATTCGCGCGAGAAGAGCCATTGTGAGAGGATGCCGTACTCGGCGACGCGGTGCATCGCCTCGGTGCGGATCTGGAATTCGATGGGGATGCCGTGCGGACCGATCACCGTGGTGTGGATCCCCTGGTAGCCGTTGAGCTTGGGGATGGCGATGAAGTCCTTGAAGCGGCGGTGCACGGGCTTGTAGAGCGCGTGGAGGACGCCGAGCGTCTGGTAGCACTCCTCGCGTGTTCCCACGACGATGCGGAAGCCGTAGATGTCGAGGGCGTCCGAGAGCGACTGGTGGTTCTGGCGCATCTTGTTGTAGATGCCGTAGATCGTTTTGTCGCGTCCGAGGATGCGCGCCTTGATGTCGTGTTCGGGCAGGAAGTTCTGGACGTCCTTGAGGATGCGCTCGAGGTTGGCGCGGCGCTTGTTACGCTGGCGGAGCACGTGTTCGTAGAGCACGGCGTAGCGCATCGGGTAGCGGTTCGCGAAGCTGAGCTCCTGGAGCTCTCGGAAGACCCCGTTGATGCCGAGCCGGTGGGCGATCGGCACGTAGATGTCGAGCGTCTCCTTGGCGATGCGGGCGCGTTTTTCGGGACGCATGATTTCGAGCGTGCGCATGTTGTGGAGGCGGTCGGCGAGCTTGATCAGGATCACGCGCACGTCGCGCGCCATCGCCATGAACATCTTCTGGAAGCTTTCGGCCTGGGCGGCCTCCGCGGAGGAGAATCGGAGCTTGTCGAGCTTGCTCACCCCGTCGACGAGGTCGGCCACGACGACGCCGAAGCGTTCGGCCATCTCCTGCTTGGTCACCCCGGTGTCCTCGAGCACGTCGTGCATGAGGCCCGCCTGCACGGTCTGGGCGTCCAGACGCCACGAGGCGAGGATGCAGGCCACGGCCACGGGGTGGCAGATGTAGGGCTCGCCGGACTTGCGGAACTGCCCGAGGTGGGCCTGGTCGGCCTGCTTGAAGGCCTTCCTGACGAGTTCGATGTCGTCCCCTCCCATGTACCCGCGGCAGATTTCGAGCAGGTCGTTGATCGTGCTCAGTTTGGGACGCACGGTCGGCGTGAAGAGCGGAAGGTCCGCGTCGGGCATGTCGTAGGGGGTGCCTTCGGCCGCCCCGGCGGGGTTTCCGTTCGCCTTCAGCGCGTCCTCCTCGGCCATGTCGATGAGCGACTGTTCCGAAGAGAAGAGCGTGTCCTGAATGTCGGTGGAGAAACTAGACGTCATGGTGCGGTGGGTCTTGTTGGAAGGGGATGGTCATCGAAAAACAAAGCGGCCAGCAGCCTGAAGGTAACGATAACCCAAAAGCACGCTGACCGCTTGGAGTCGGTTTGTCTTGTCGATCAGGGAATGCGTTTGAGCATGTCCACGCCGACGAGTCCCTTGGCGACCTCACGGAGGGCCGTCACGCTGGGCTTTTCGCGCGGGTCGACGAATTCGGCGAGCGGGGATTCGTGGCCGGAGGCGAGCTTGCGGGCGCGGTAGGCGGCCACGAGAACCATCTGGAAGCGGTTCGGGATCTTCTTGAGGCAATCTTCAACAGTAATACGTGCCATTTTGTCTTTCAAAGGAAAAAAGGAATCGGGAGTCCTGCCGGCCTGCTGGCCGGCGGAGCGGAGCCGCGTCGGAATCAGAGCGGAATGCCGAGGTTGATGAAGTCCTCGCGGTGACGCGATGCCTGGAACTTGTAGGCCAGGCGGCTGGCGACGACGACGCATCGGAGTTGGTTGAGCGCGGCGTCGAAATCTTCATTGATTATAACGTACTCGAATTCCTGGGCGTGGGCCATCTCGGCCCCGGCGGCGAGGAGGCGGCGCGTGATCGTCTGCTCGGAGTCGGTCCCGCGGTGGTGGAGCCTCCATTCGAGCGCCTCGATCGAGGGCGGGAGGATGAACACGCCGACGGTGTCCTTGAAGCATTCACGCACCTGGCGGGCGCCCTGCCAGTCGATTTCGAGGAGGACGTCCTTGCCCTGTGCCATCTGCTGCTCGATCCACAGGCGGCTCGTGCCGTAGTGGTTGCCGTGGACGAGGGCCGATTCGAGGAATTCGTTGCGTTCCTTCATGGCGAGGAATTCGGCCTCGCTCACGAAGTGGTATTCGCGGCCGTTGACCTCGCCCGGGCGCGGGGCGCGCGTCGTGTGGGAGATCGAAAGGAGGAGCTCCGGCTCGAGTTTGAGCAGGGCGTTCACGAGGGAGGACTTGCCGGCGCCCGAAGGGGCCGTCACCAGGAAGAGCCGGCCGGCATGCGTCTGCTGGGTCTCGGAAGTGTTGGACATATTCATCGGTTTTCTTGCGGATACAAAGAGCCCCGCGGATGCATCCATCCGCGGGGCCATTCATTTTACCTTTTCGTAGCGCTCCGTGGGAGGTTTTCCGCAGGGAAATCCTCCGCCGTGGGATCACTCGATGTTTTGGATCTGTTCGCGCATCTGCTCGATGACGACCTTGAGCTCGAGCGCGGCGTTCGTCATCTCAATCGCGGCGGCCTTCGAGCCGAGCGTGTTCGCCTCGCGGTTCATCTCCTGGACGAGGAAGTCGAGGCGGCGGCCGATCGGGCCGCCCTTGTCGAGGGTGCGGCGCATTTCGGCGACGTGGGTGAGCAGGCGGTTCATCTCCTCCTCGACGTCCATGCGCACGGCGTAGAGGGTCACTTCCTGACGGATGCGTTCGTTGATCTCCTCGCGCGAGAGCGTGGCGTTCTCGGCGAGCTGCGAGGAGAGCGCGCTTTCAAGGCGTTCCTGGAGCTTGCCGTTGATGTGGGCGAGGATGTCGGGAAGGCGCTTCTGGACCTGGGCGACGACGGCCTCGATCTGCACGCAGTTGTTCCGGAGCACGGCGGCGAGCGCCTCGCCCTCGCGGTTCCTCGTGCCGATGAACTGTTCGAGCGCGGTCTTGAGGAGGGAGACCACCTGGGCGACGACCTTCTCCTGGTCGGGGGTGTGCGTTTCGAGCACGCCCGGCATCTTCATGAGGTCGGAGACGCTCAGGCGGCGCGCTTCGGGGGCGGTCTCGAGCACGGCGTCCTGCAGGGCGAGCACGCGTTCGAGGGCGGCGCGGTTGAGGAGCACCGGAGCGGATTCGCCGTCCGAGAGGACCGAGAAGCGGGCCTCGACCTTGCCTCGGGCGAGGGCGCCCTGGATGGTTTCGCGGACCGCCGTCTCCATGAAGCGGAGGTCTTCGGGAAGCCTCAGTGTGAGATCGAGGAATCGGGCGTTGACGGACCGGAGCTCGATCGAGATCGAGCCGAGGTCGCAGGTTCCGTTGGCGACGGTGTAACCGGTCATGCTGCAGACAGCCATGTTGATGCTCCTGAAATGTTCTTGAAGGGGTCCGCCGATTTCGTTTCGACTTTGTTTTCGGCGGCGCCGCGTCCATTGTACTCAATCGGCGGGTCCCGCCCCCGGCGGGGAGCCCCTCGGGAAGGCCTCCGATGCGTTACGATAAGGCATCCCAATGAACCAACGAGGATTCAAAGTCATGGCCAATTGTTCCTGCAACCAAGAGGCGCGTCACGATTCGCGCCTTCCCGATCAACTCCGTCCCGTCTCCTTCGTGCGCGGCTACACCAAGCACGCCGAAGGCAGCGTGCTCGTGAGCGTGGGCGACACCAAGGTGATCGTCACGGTGAGCGTCACCCCGGGCGTGCCCAAGTTCCTCACGGGTCAGGGCAAGGGCTGGGTCACGGCCGAGTACGGCCTCCTGCCCCGCGCCACCGGCACGCGCTGCGACCGCGAGGCGGCCCGCGGCAAGCAGTCGGGACGCACCCAGGAGATCCAGCGCCTGATCGGCCGGAGCCTGCGCGGCGTCGTCGATCTTGAGAAGCTCGGTGAGAACACCCTGCAGGTCGACTGCGACGTCATCCAGGCCGACGGCGGCACGCGTTGCGCTTCGATCGCCGGAGCCTGGGTGGCCCTGCACGACGCCGTCGAGTGGATGCTCCGCGGAGGCCTGATCACGGAGAATCCGATCAAGACCCAGCTGAGTGCCATCTCCGTGGGCGTCGTCGGCGGGCGCCCCGTCCTCGACCTCGACTACGTGGAGGATTCCGGCTGCGACACCGACATGAATGTCGTGATGACCGGCAGGGGCGACTTCATCGAGATCCAGGGGACGGCCGAGGGCGACGCCTTCTCCGAGGCCACGCTCCTCGAACTCCTCGCCCTGGCGAGGAAGGGGAACATGGAGATCATGCGCCTGCAGCGCGAAGCCCTGGGGGAATGACGATGATGAACGAAAGGAAGCTGGTCCTCGCGACCAACAACAAGGGGAAGATGCGTGAGTTCGACGCGATGTTCGCGCCGCTCGGCATCGAGGTGGTCAACCAGGGCGCCCTTGGTGTGGGCGGCTGCGAGGAGCCCTTCGGGACGTTCCTCGAGAACGCCCTCGAGAAGGCCCGCCACGCCTCGCGCGAGACGGGGCTCCCCGCGATGGCCGACGATTCGGGCATCTGCGTGAACGCCCTCATGGGCGCCCCAGGCGTGCATTCGGCGCGTTACTCGGGAGTCCAGGGCGATGACGCCGCCAACAACGCGCTCCTCGTGAAGAACCTCCGGGGCGAGCAGAACCGCCGCGCGCACTTCATCTGCGTGCTCGTCGCGGTGAGGACGCCCGAGGATCCCGAGCCGCTCGTCGCGGTCGGCCGCTGGTTTGGCGAGATCGTCGACCAGGCGGGCGGCACGGGCGGCTTCGGCTACGATCCGCACTTCTTCGTGCCCGAACTGGGCCGTACGGCGGCCGAGCTCGAGCCCGCTGAGAAGAACCGCCTAAGCCACCGCGGCCAGGCACTCCGCGCGATGGTGCCGCTTCTGAAGAACGTCTGGGGTTGGTCGTGAGCTTCACTGCCGCCGATATTCGGGCGGTTCCGCTCGGCCTCTACATCCACTGGCCGTGGTGCGTGAGGAAGTGTCCATACTGCGACTTCAATTCCCACGCCCTCGGGCGGACGGACAACGAGTCGCGCTACGTCGACGCTCTCCTCGCCGACCTCGATGCCTCGGCGGGGCTCGATGCGGGGCGGCCCCTGCGTTCGGTCTTCATCGGCGGGGGGACACCCAATCTGATGACGCCCGCCGCGGTGGAACGCCTCCTCGAGGGGATCTCGAAGCGCTTCACCCTCGCCGGGGATTGTGAAATCACCATGGAGGCCAATCCCGGCGCCGCGGAGGCGGACCGCTTCGGGAGCTTCCGCGCCCTCGGCGTCAACCGCATCTCGCTCGGGGTGCAGAGCTTCTCCGACGAACGCCTCGCCCGTCTGGGGCGCATCCACAAGGTGGCCGACGTGCTCGCGGCGGTCGACGAGGTCGCCCGCTATTTCGACGACTTCAACCTCGACATGATGTTCGCCCTTCCGGGGCAGACCCTTGAAGACCTCGATGCGGAGCTCTCGCGCCTCGTGTCGATGGGCTCGAGCCACCTGTCGTGCTACCAGCTCACGATCGAGGAGGGGACCGCCTTCGCGCGCCGCCTCCCCGAGGGGCTGCCCGACGACGACATGCTCGCCGACATGGCCGACCTCGTCCACGAGCGGCTCACTTCGGCCGGTTTCGAACACTACGAGGTGTCGGGCTACGCGAAGCCGGGGTGGCGGTGCGTGCACAACCTCAACTACTGGACCTTCGGTGACTACCTCGCCGCGGGCGCTGGCGCGCACGGCAAGCACACCACCGCCGACGGGGTCTTCAGGACCGTGAGGGAGTCCTCACCCGCCCGGTACATGACACTGGCGGAGGAAGGCGCCGTGGTCGAGACCCGTCGCGTTGAAACGGAGGACCTCCCCTTCGAGTACATGCTCAATGCGCTCCGCTTGACCGAAGGGTTCGACTTGGCGGACTTCGAGGTGAGGACGGGCCTTCCGGCCGCGTTAATCCGGAACCGGCTCGACTCGCTTTCCGGAAAGGGGCTCCTCGTCCTCGACGGAGGATGGGTCTGTCTCACCCCGCTCGGACGCGCCTTCCTCTCCGACGTTCAGGAAGCGTTCCTTGATTGACGCAGATTAACGGGTGCGAACGCGTTCGCACCGACAACACGGCATTGCGCACCACTTTGGTGCGATAATGGCTCACGACGGGGCGCGGAGGGCGCGTCGCGGGGCGCCTCGGACCGACTCCCTCCGCAACGCCGCGTGTCCGGCTGATTGGCATGGAATTTGCTTCAATCAAGGGCACAGGCCTGAACCTGCTCCACCTTTTTCACGTTCAGCTTTACGCACACCGCCGCAGACCGGCGATTTTTGGAGAATGAACAATATGACGACATCCCCCGCTGATGTTTTACAGATGATCAAGGACAACGACGTCAAGTTCGTCGACTTTCATCTTACCGACATAAATGGCAAAGAAATGCACGTCTCGGTGCCCGCTGACGCGGTCGATGAAGACACCTTCGAGCTCGGCCAGCCCTTCGACGGCTCGTCGTTCGCCGGCTGGCGCGGCATCGAAGCCTCCGACATGATGCTCATTCCCGACCCGGACTCGGCCCGCATGGACCCGTTCCGCGAGGCCAACACGCTCGTGCTCCAGTGCGACGTGCACGAGCCCAACACCGGCAAGGGCTACGACCGCGACCCGCGCTCGATCGCCCGCCGCGCCGAGGCCTATCTGAAGTCGACCGGCATCGGCGACACGGCCTACTTCGGTCCGGAACCCGAATTCTTCATCTTCGACGCGATCCGCTGGGACCGCGCCCCCGGCCGCAGCTTCTTCGAGATCGAATGCGAGGAAGGCCCCTGGGCGAGCGGCAAGGCCATCGAGGGCGGCAACCTCGGCCACCGCAACCGCATGAAGGGCGGCTACTTCCCGGTCTCCCCGGTCGACAGCCTCGCCGACATCCGCGCCGAGATGTGCGTCCTCCTTGAACAGCAGGGCGTTCCCGTCGAGATCCACCACCACGAGGTGGGCGGCGCCGGCCAGTGCGAGATCGGCACCCGCTTCAGCACGCTCGTCGAGCGCGCCGACTGGACGCAGATCCTCAAGTACACGGTCCACAACGTCGCGGCCGCCTACGGCAAGACCGCGACCTTCATGCCCAAGCCCGTCGAGGGCGACAACGGCTCGGGCATGCACGTCCACCAGTCCATCTGGAAGGACGGCGTGAACCTCTTCAGCGGCAACGGCTACTCCGGCCTTTCCGAAACGGCGCTCTTCTACATCGGCGGCGTGATCAAGCACGCCCGCGCCCTCAACGCCATCACGAACCCGGGGATCAACTCCTACCGTCGTCTCGTGCCCGGCTTCGAGGCGCCCGTGAAGCTCGCCTACTCGGCTTCGAACCGCTCCGCCTCGATCCGCATCCCGCACGTGACGAGCCCGAAGGCCCGCCGCGTCGAAGTGCGCTTCCCCGATCCGCTCTGCAACCCGTACCTCGGTTTCTCGGCCCTCCTGATGGCCGGTCTCGACGGCATCCAGAACAAGATCGACCCGGGCGAGGCCGCCACGAAGAACCTCTACGACCTTCCGCCCGAGGAGAGCGCCAAGATCCCGACGGTCTGCGCCTCCCTGAGCGAAGCGCTCGCCGCGCTCGACGCGGACCGCGAGTTCCTCACCCGCGGCGGCGTCTTCTCCAACGAGTTCATTGACGCCTTCATCGAACTGAAGATGCAGGAGGTCACGCGCGCCCGCCAGGCGGTCACCGCGCTCGACTTCGACATGTACTACTCGCTTTAAACGCGGAGCCGCCGGCCCGCCGTCCTCCGAGGCGGCGCACCGGCGAGCCGGCCACAAGCCGGCACCAGTTCACCAGGGGCGGATCTCGGAGAGTCGGGATCCGCCCTTTTTCATCCAAAGGGAAATCATGAATCGAACCTCCGAGCACCGGCGCGGCCTCCCTCCTGTGTCCGCCTGGGAGGTGCTCTCCACGTCGGTGCTCCTGCTCGACGCCGCCGGAGGGGTCCTCTGGGCGAACCCCGCCGCGGAATCGCTTCTCGGCCGCCCTCTGAAGGGGCTTCTCGGGAAGTCCGCCGGGGTGTTCCTCGAAGTGCTCGGCGACTGGTTCGCCGACGGGAGGACGCATTCGGGCGCCGTCTTCGAGACCGACCTGGAGCGGATCAATCAGAGCGCCCGCCCCGAGCGGGTGCGCGTCCGGGCGACGCTCTCCCCGGTGCCCGCGGGGCTCCTCGCCGACGGGGACGCCGCCGGCGCCGCGTTCTTCGTCGAGGTCGTGGCCCTCGAGGACACCCTCAGGATCGAGCGCGACGAAGTGGTCTCCCGCATGTTCGACGCGAACCGGGACATCCTGAGGAACCTCGCCCATGAAATCAAGAACCCCCTGGGTGGGATCCGAGGGGCGGCGCAGCTCCTCGACGCGGACCTGACGGATCCGTCCGACAGGGAGTGCACCAAGATCATCATCGACGAGGCGACCCGCCTGCAGACGCTCGTCGACCGCTTCCTCGTCCCCTATCGGGCCCCCGACAACGTCGAGCCCCTCAACGTCCATGAGATCCTCGAGAAGGTGAGGACGCTGCTCTCCCTGGAGTACAAGGGGGTGGTCCGTTTCGAGAGGGACTACGACATCTCGGCCCCGGCCGTGAGGGGGGACAGGAACCGGCTCACGCAGGTCTTCCTCAACCTCGCGAGGAACGCCGCCCAGGCGCTCGAAGGGGTGGAGGACCATCCGGACCCGAGGATCCGCCTGAAGACGCGCCTCGTGCGCGACGTCCTCTCGGGGACGGTCAGGCTCAGGAAGGCGCTCGAGGTGGAGGTCGAGGACAACGGCCCAGGCATTCCGAGGGAGATGATGACGAAGATCTTCTACCCCCTCGTGACGGGGCGCGCCGAGGGCACCGGCCTCGGACTTTCGATCGCGCAGACCTTCATCCACCAGGCGGGTGGATCGCTCGCGGCGGAGAGCGCCCCGGGGCGCACCGTCTTCCGCGTGATCCTGCCGCTCGCAGACAACAACAGCAAGAACAAGGAGTGATACATGGCCGAATTGGACCGGACGCATCCCGTCTGGGTCGTCGACGACGACAAATCGATCCGTTGGGTGATGCAGCGCGCGCTTGAACGTGCGGGCCTCAGCGTGCGCCTCTTCGCCGAGGCCTCCGAGGTGATCGAGGCGCTCGGCACCGAGGAGCCCCTCGTGCTCGTGAGCGACATCCGCATGCCGGGGATCTCCGGGACGGACCTCCTCGAGCACGTCAAGGCTCATCACCCCGAGGTGGCGGTCATCATCATGACCGCGTTCTCCGACCTCGACAATGCCGTCAACGCCTTCCAGGGCGGGGCCTTTGAGTATCTCGCTAAGCCCTTCGACGTGGGCGAGGCGGTCGGCCTCGTCGAACGCGCCCGTGCCGAGGGACTGAGGAAGCGCCGCGAGAACGGCGGCGCCCGCGAGGCGGAGCCCCAGGCACCGAGCGATCCTGAGCTGATCGGCCGCGCCGCCGCGATGCAGGACGTCTTCCGCGCCATCGGGCGCCTCTCTCAGAGCAACGCGACCGTCCTCATCACGGGCGAGAGCGGCACCGGCAAGGACGTCATCGCACGCTCGATCTGGCAGCATAGCCCGAGGGCCAAGGCCCCCTTCGTCGCGATCAACATGGGGGCGATCCCGGGCGAACTTCTCGAAAGCGAGCTCTTCGGCCATGAAAAAGGGGCCTTCACCGGCGCGAGCGCCAGGCGTATCGGCCGGTTCGAACAGGCCTGCGGCGGGACGATCTTCCTCGATGAAATCGGGGAGATGCCCATGGAGCTCCAGAGCGCGCTCCTGCGCGTTTTGAGCAACGGCTCGTTTTACCGGGTGGGCGGCCATCAGAGCGTCAAGGCCGACGTCCGTGTGATCGCCGCCACGAACCGTGATCTCGAGGAGAGCGTCGCCAAGGGGCGCTTCCGCGAGGACCTCTACCATCGTCTGAACGTGATCCGCCTGAGGCTCCCGCCCCTGA